>CAZVJZ010000025.1:0-11480 GCA_964627655.1 uncultured Candidatus Bathyarchaeia archaeon | reverse complement strand
CGGTCTGGCTCCTTAAGAGACGGTGCACACGGGAGAAATAGGAAGAACCTCTAGATCCACTTTTTTAGACTAGCTAAAAAAGGCAGTTTTCACTTTATACTTATGTAGATGGTTCTGCCATCGAGCCTGCTTTTATGCCATCCTTCTTGAGAGCCTTCGAGCACGGTTAGGAACTCTATCTTTCTGGCTCTGACCAGACCAAGCATCGCTTCACTATGGCCCTTCAGCATCTTCACTTCACCTTCCTCTAGACCAGCTATCCTAACAGATTCTAGTATGTCAGTGGGTACGTAGCCGAGGTCCTTCCTTAGGGCTTGAACCCTCCTAGCCAAGTCCCTCATCAGCCCCTCGCCCACCAGCTCCTCGTCTCTACGCACGTACAGGTAAACCTGAACTTCATCCTCGGCTGAGTCTACGCATCCCTCAAAATACTCAGGCTCTATACCTGACGGGTCCTCTAAGTAGAACGCTTCCTTAACGTTGGCGAGCTCTAGAAAGACCTCCTCTAACTTCATGATAGACTGGGTAAACCCTTTCGGCGCCACCACGTAAACCCTTCTTAACGGCCACCTACGTTTCATCCCGGCCTTCTGTCTAGCAGAGTAGACTAGCGAAACGCATCTAAGCAGGTTCTCGAAGTCCTTCTCCAGCGCTTCGTCTCTTAGGTCTTCTCTCGGTTTAGGCCAAGATATGAAGTTTATCGACTCGGGAAGGTCTGGTTTAAACCTGAGGATAACCTTCTGGTAGAGGTACTCGCTTATGAACGGCGTAGCAGGGTTAACGAGCGTCAGCAGTGTATTCAAGGTTTCCCAGAGGACGGCGTATATGGTTAAACGTCTATCTAGGTACTTAGGGTCGTCGCTCCACAGGTCTCTCCTAACCATCGGGACATAGTTCCTGCTTAAGGTTCCGACTATGAAGTCGTCTAGCAGGGCCATAGCAGAGTTGAACTCGCATGATTCAAGAAGCTCCGTATACCTCTCGACCAAACCTTGAAGCTTCGACAGAAGCCATCTATCCGGAGGTCTAAGCAGCCCTAAGCTGAGAGCCCAGCCGAGACCGTATTTGGAGGGGTCAAAGCCATCGTACTCGGCGTTCTGGAGGAAGAACCTGTTCAAATGGTACAGCGTGCTTAAAACTTGATATGGCCTCTTGCTTAAGTCGTTGACGTCGAAGCTCATCGAGTCGACAGGCGAAGTCTTCCATAGGAGGTAGAACCTGCAGAGGTCGGCTGAATACCTGTCTAGAAGCGGGTTAACCTCCACGACGTTGCCTAGGCTCTTGCTCATCTTCCTACCTTTATCGTCGAGGGTGAAGCCGTAGAAGAGGAAAGACTTGTAAGGCGCCTCGGACTCGCCTGTTAGGATGACGTGCTCGAGCAGAAGGGAGTTCGCCCAGCCCCTAGTCTGGTCTACAGCCTCAACAAGAAACTCGGCGGGCACGAACCTCTTGAAGTCCTCGTCCGTGAACCTGCTGTAGGGGGCTGCTCCGCTATCGAACCAGCAGTCGATCACGTATGGAACCCTCCTCATCTTCGACCCGCACTTCTCGCATTTGAGGATGAACCTGTCTATCCATGGCTTATGGAGCTCGAAGTATCCCTCTGGTTTCTCCACAGCCTTCTCTAGGAGCTCCTTCTTACTGCTGACCAAGGTTTTATGTCCACAGTTCTCGCACACCCAGACCGGGAGAGGCGTACCCCAAACACGTTCTCTAGAGATGCACCACGGCTTCCTTTCGCTCAGGAACGAGATGAACCTGTTCTTCGGTCCCTCGAAAAAGTACTTCACCTTACCCGCTGCTTCTAGTATCTTATCGTTTATCCTGTCCGTCCAGATGTAGTACTCCTTCCTCGCAACCCAGACTAGCTTATGATGAGACCTCCAGCAGGTGGGATACTCGTGCTTCACAACCCCACACTTGATCAAGAGGCCTCTCTTCTTTAGCTCCTCGATAACCTTTCCGTCGGCGTCCCTCGCAAACAAGCCGCTGAACTCGCCGGCTTCGGAAGTGAACTTAACCTCGTCGTCGTATGGAGCGAAGATCGGGATACCCCTCTTCTGGGCGGCGAAGAAGTCTTCTTCACCGTTCCCGGGTGCGAGATGCACTACACCGGATGCGCTTTCCACGTCGACGAAGTCCTCGGCGACTACGGTGTGAACCTTCGGGTTAGCCTCGAATTCACGTTGCTTTGGGACGAGGTCCAAGAACGGATACTCATACTTGACCCCTTCAAGCTTCTTCCCCAAGACCTTGTCGAGCTTAACGTAGTCTTCTATGCCGAGCTCCTCCATCAAGGACTCGACACGCTTATCAGCCATTATCCAGACTTCGTCTCCGACCTTAACCTTAGCGTACTCATGGTCGGGGTGAACAGCCAACATCAAGTCCGTGATTATCGTGAAGGGCATGGTCGTCCATACGACGAAGTACTCGTTTTCGCTTCCGGCAACCTTAAACTTGAAGTAGACGGACGGGTCCTCCACCTCCTTGTAGCCTAGCCCCGCCTCAGCGTTGCTCAGGGAGGTCTGGCAGCTCGGACAGTAAGCCACTATATAGTAGCCTTCACCTAGTAGGCCTTGATCCCAGGCTCTTTTAAGGTACCGCCACTCCCTCTCTATATACTCGTCCTTGAACGTCCAGTAAGCTCTCTCGTGGTCGATGAATATTCCTAGCTTCTTATCGGCGCTCTCCCAGTAGCGATAGTACTTCTTTACTATCTTCTTACATTCCTCGACAAACCTCTCTTCACCTACCCTCTCCAAGAGCTCTTTCTTGTTTTTTACACCTAGCTCCTTCTCGGCTTCCAGTTCGACTGGCAGTCCCTGCGTATCCCAACCGGCCCAGAAGGGGACAAGGTATCCCTGCATACTCCTAAACCGATACCTCAGGTCCTTGATCACCCTGCCCCTCGCATGGCCTACATGAGGCGTCCCGTTGAGTGTGGGAGGCCCTTCATACCATCCTAGTTCGCCGACGTTCTCTCTTTCCCTGAGCTTCCTAAGCTTTTCAGGGATCCTCTCCTGCTCCCAGAATTCTCTAACTTCCCTCTCCACGTCTTTAGGCCTGTAATCGAGGCTTAAACCAGGTTTATCGGTGGACCCTAACTTCCTAGACACCGCTCATCCCGTCACGCTTATTCAGCACGAAACCCGAATAATAATATAACCTTTTTTCTCTTACTCTTAGAGTATTCATCCCTTTATCTTTTTATCGATATCCTCCTTCCGGCTTGGTCAAGCCTGAAGTTCCCGAATTCGTCTTCGACTTTAAGGAGCTGCTCACCGGAGAAGACAGGCCCATCCTTGCAGACCCGATATCCACCTAGACAGCAGCTCCCGCAGATTCCCATGCCACATCGCATATACCTCTCGAGAGACAGCTGCACAGGAACGTCATACTTCCTCGATAGGCTATAGACTTCACGCAACATTCCCTCAGGCCCGCAGGCGTAGACCATGTCATAACGCTCCTTCTCCAGCCTCATGTGTAGAACCTCGGTGACGACTCCTTTTACTCCGTAGCTGCCGTCCTCAGTCGTAACGACCACGCTTTCTCTAGTCAGAATCCTCATAACACGGTCGAGAAAGAGGACGTCGTCTCTACTCTTGAAACCCATTATAAACTGTATTATACTTGCGTGGTCTTTAAGCCTAGTCAGCAGCGGGTAGAGTGGGGCTACGCCGATGCCTCCAGCTGCGACTAGAACCTTCCCAGCGACTGGTTTAAATCCCCTCCCATATGGGCCTCGGATACCTATGAGGTCGCCAGCCTTCATGGAGTGAAGAGCAGAAGTGGCTTCACCTACCCTCTTCACGGTTATAGACGCCAGATTTCCTGGACCTATCGATGAAAGGCTCATCGGAACCTCGTCGATCCCTGGGATCCAAACCATGAGGAACTGCCCGGGTTCACCCTTCGAGGATAGATCGTCCTTGAAGTAGAGGGTCTTAACCTTAGGGTTCTCATGGACGGCTGAGGCTATCTCAACGATTCTCATCATGTTAACGTCTATGCGAAAGCCCGACGATCTCATGGACTCCACCAAAGCCTTTAGATTCAAGATAGAATTTTATCCCGTCGACTATAGACCGGAATATGTTTAAGTCGTTCACGATTATCCCGGAGCCCACCTGAACCGCCGATGCACCTGCCAACATGAACTCAACGGCGTCCCGCCAGTCGAGTATTCCGCCGCAGCCGACCAGCGGAACGTCGAACTCCTCGAACAGTTCATAGACGCATCTCACGGCTACAGGCTTTATAGCAGGCCCGGATAATCCTCCGAACCTGTTCCCTAGAACAGGATACATGGTCTCTACGTCTATCGCCATCGCTCTAACCGTGTTTATGGCTGTTAAAGCGTCTGCGCCCGCATCTACGGCCGCCCCGGCAACCTCAACTATGCTAGAGACGTTCGGGCTTAACTTAACGAACACCGGGATCCTGAGTGAATGCTTCACTTCGGCTACGACCTCCTTCAAGAGTTTAGGGTTCTGCCCGACCTCCGAGCCTAAGCGCTCGACATGGGGGCATGAAACGTTCAGCTCCACAGCGTCTGCGCCGTAATCCTCAGCAGCCTCCGCTACTTCACGATACTCTCTAGGCGAGAAGCCGTAAACGCTAACGATCAAGGTGGCACCAGACTTTTTCACCTTCTCTATCTCACGGGTGAACCCGTGTATACCTGGGTTTGCGAGGCCGACGGCGTTGAGTACACCATAGTCTAGCTGAACCACCGTCGGATTGGGATATCCAACCCTAGGTTCGAGTCCAAGAGACTTGGTTGTTACGGCTCCGGCTCCGGCCCTCCAAACCCTGACGAGCAAGTCGCCTGAGACACCTAGTACGCCAGCCGCGAGGACCGTAGGGTTTCTGAGGTTTAAGCCGGCTACATCCACAGAGAGGTTGTCTACCATCGTTTTCACTGGGAAAAAGTTATTGCGTAGTTAAAGATAAAAGCTAAGTGGTTAACTGTTGAAGTTGAGCGGAGTATTAAAGATATGGAAGTCACCGTGGTTTATTGTCCTATCGGCCTGCTGGCTCTAGATGAGAACTTGAACATAGTCGATTACGTCCTTTACCCGAAGGACCCTAGGAAGGCAGCGGAGTCTGTCTATAAGCTTTCAGAAGGAAATATCACAGCAGAGCTTAACGAACTGTTAGATAGGCTCGTAGAGAAAGGATACAGGAAGATAGTTTTCGAGGACGAGGGCTTAGCCAAGAACGTTTCGAGAAGGTTTAGGGTTGAAGGCAGTTTTCTTGGTGAAGGGCGGATTGGAAACAAGGTTCGGAGAAGCCTGGATCAGATAGCTCATGAAATAGGCTTTCTCAGGAAAGACGAAAGCATAGAGGATTGGGTTAGGGAAGTTTCGATCGAGCTCTCTAAGATTAAGGTACGTTTAGCGATGGAGAAGAGAGATGCACTGGTTATTAAGACTGTACAGGCGATCGACGACCTAGAGAAGACCTCGAACCTACTCGTGAACAGGCTTCGGGAATGGTATGGACTACACTTCCCGGAGCTAGATTCGCTCGTGAAGAAGAACGAGACTTACGTTAGGTTGGTAAACCTGTTCGGAGACCGTGAATCTTTCACCGTTGAGAACTTGATCGAAGCCGGAATCCCTGAAGAAAAGGCTAAGCGGATAGCCAGAGCTTCAGCCAAATCCATAGGTGCAAGCTTAAGCGTCGAGGACATAGAACGGGTTAGAGGGTTCAGCAACCTGATCTCTGAGATCGATAAGGAGAAGAAGAGACTTGAAAGATACTTAGACGACCTCATGAGCGAGGTTTCACCGAACGTGAAAGCCTTAGTAGGCTCGCTACTCGGGGCCAAGCTAATCTCGAGGGCTGGAGGACTAGAGAATCTGGCTAAGATGCCTGCCAGCACGATACAGGTTTTAGGCGCCGAGAAGGCTCTCTTCAGGTCGCTGAGGACTGGAGCTAAGCCCCCCAAGCACGGCGTGATATTTCAGCATAAGTTTATAAGGGAGGCAAGGAGGAGGCAGAGAGGCAAGATCGCCCGGACGCTGGCCGGTAAGCTCGCTATAGCGGCGAGGATAGACGCTTTCGGCGGGAGCTTCATCGGTGAGGAGCTTAGAGAGCTCGTGGAGCGGAGGGTGAAGGAAATAAGGGGGAGACGATGAAAAATGGTGATTAAGGTTAAACCTCACCCAAGAAACCCGGCGATCTACATCGTAAAACTGGATGGGGAAGAGAAACTGGCGACCCTCAGCCTCGCACCCGGCGTCAAAGTGTACGACGAGAGGGTCGTCCAAGTCGACGGGAAGGAGTATAGGATATGGAACCCTTATAGAAGCAAGCTCTCAGCCGCCATCTACAACGGTTTAAAGGAGATGCCCATAACCCCCGGATGCCGGGTTCTGTATTTAGGGGCGGCTTCCGGGACGACCGTGAGCCACGTATCCGACATAGTAGGCGAAGATGGGATAGTCTACTGTGTCGAGTTCTCCGCCAGACCGATGAGGGAGCTTATCCAGAACGTATCTTCACACAGAAGGAACGTGGTTCCGATCTTGGAGGATGCTAGACTACCCTCGAGGTATAGTCACCTAGTCGGCGAGGTCAACGTTATATACTGCGACGTAGCCCAGCCTGAGCAGGCTAAGATTCTAGCCGACAATGCAGACCTCTTCCTAAAAAACGGTGGACGTACCCTACTGGCCGTGAAGGCCCGCAGCATAGACGTGACCAAGAAGCCGAAGGAAGTATACAAGATGGAAGTTAAGGTCTTGGAAAAGAGAGGCTTCGAGGTCAGGGAGATAGTGAACCTCGAGCCGTACGAGAGAGACCACGCTCTCGTCTTAGCGGTTAAAAAGTAACCTTGTGGCGCCTTTTCAGAGGGTCTTCGATTTAGTGTTGCGGCGGAGGTTGTATAATTTATACTTCTCCATAAAAGGCACTTTTATTAAGGGATCGTTGATGAGAAAGAAACCTGATTACGGGTCTCCAACGGCACATGTAATAGCTAACCTTGCGTTGGGTGTTTTTCTGCTCGTTATAGCATTTTTAGGAGTATTCTTTCTGAGCCTCCTTTTTGTCTTGTTGATTTTGCCGTCACTCTACTTCCTTTGGACGGCTAAGGGTTGGGCGAGAGGAGGGATACTAGAAGACAGCCTCAAAATTAGGGAAGACTTCATTAGCTTGGTTGGAGTTAGGGACGGAGAGAAGTTTTAGACGTAGGAACAGGCTCCGGTTTTTTAGCGATCGGGTTTGCGAAGAGAATGAAGGTTGGCGAGGTTGTCGGTATAGACGTGTGGATGCCCATGGGTGGTGGGCTATCGATGCAGAAAGCTTTGAGAAACGCTGAGATAGAAGGAGTTTCAGATAAGGTGACTTTTAGGAGGGTCGACGCAAGGAGTATACCTTATCCAGACAACTACTTCGACAGGGTCGTAGCGAGCTTCACGATTCACATCATTAGAGGCTGGGAAAAAGCTGTCAGCGAGATGATAAGGGTTCTGAAGCCTGGAGGAGTATTCGCAGTTTTAGAGCCTAAGAGAGGCTGGACGGGAGGTTGGAGGATCGACCAAAATCTTAAAGTTAAACTTGAAGAGTTAGGGTTGAGGAGAGTGGAGATTAAACCCTTCACGATTCATTATCCAAAAGAGAGAAGAGTCTTTCTTGTGACCGGCGTGAAAAGATGATGTTTCGAAGGATATTGTCGACTCAGCCGAAGCTGGATCTATGAGTGAGAGCCTCTACTCGTCTTATCAAATCTTATATAGAAACAGGACATAATACTCGACTTCACCGTCAAAGACTATTAAAGGTTTAGAATCTGTCTAGGATGCTGTTTCTGGAGGCTTCAAGCATCCTTTTCACAGGTTTCCATGAAGTCCTAACGAAATCTGGGAATCTACCTTCCCTACTGAGGTATTCTTTGAGGAAACGTGTGGTCTTAGGGTCGGCCATGTATCCTGAGCCGAGGTCACCGTATCTCCTCTTTAAATCTTCTATCGCTGCGTCTCTTGCCACCTTAGCTAGTATCGAGGCTGCTGAGACTATAGGATACTTCGAGTCTGCTTTATGCTCGACTATCAACTTAACTTTAGAGCTTAGCTTTTCAGTTATGTATCTCTTGAAACGTTCTGTCGAGGTGTCTGAAGCATCTATGTAGGCTAGGTCGGGTTTTAGGAGGTCTATAACCTCAGCCATAGCGTAGGCTTCAAGACGGTTTAAACCGCCTGTTTCAGGCTTCCTCGAAACGAAGTAGTCCACCTTCGACGGAGCGATTAGGAGCACATGGTGTTTAATGGCTATTCTCTTTATCTTTACTTCTAGCTTTCTACGCTTTTCAGGCGTAAGTAGCTTGGAGTCTCTAACTCTAAGTTCGAGTAGTTTAGGATACTGTTTCTCGTCGATCAACACGCCTGCCACTGCTAGAGGGCCTATAGCGGCTCCTCTTCCAGCGTCGTCTAAACCGGCTACCAGCATTTCAGTCGCTTCCACTAGTATTAGGGGGTTACTCGAGTTTTAAGTTCTTCCTCGACCTTTTCGTGAAGGAAAGATATGCCTCCTAAAACGTTCTTCGAGAGATGTAAGAGAAGTAAGAGCGTGAAGACGTCGAGTATGCTTTTAAACCTAAAGGTTATTTCGACCGGGACGCCTCTGATCATAAGGCTCGATGTGTATACGCCTCCTCCAGTTAACTGGTAGAGTAGGTAAATCGTAATCAGGACCCTAGCCGAACTTAGAATGTAGGGGATCACCGTTCCCTCGGTCAACCGTATGAAGAACTCTATCAGGACGAAGAATGCGAGAAGCGATATGAAACCCTCCTCCACCGGAAAGAGAGGAGTCAGGTATAATCTGAGGCCGAGGAATATATAGAAGAGAAGTATCTCTCCACCCATCAACAGGCTCCATAATAGGGCCTTAACAAGCCTGCGAGCTAGCCTCTTTACGATCCTCTCTTCACCCATAAATCTTCACCGGACCGATAGTACAGTTTTTGGTCTTAAAGTAGAAGTCTATTCTCCCTACGGCTTCAAGCGTTACAGGCTCATGGATCTCTATCCTCAACTGTTCATCGTAAGTTCTGCCTGAAGCCAAGTCTACCTCGCTTAAGCCTACTCCTATAAGTCTTCCTCCTCTATCGAAGACCTCTAACCTGATTTTACCTTTAATCCTCATCGGAGACATGTTCTCGAAGTACACTCGAGTCAAAAGCGACGATCGACCGTCGTATCGGACGATTTTTAGAGAAAAACTATAGAACGGGGGATACCAGTCAAGAGGAGCTTTCGGGGCGGCTAGGTGAAAAGAGTAAACGTGAGCGTAGCTGAACCCTAGAGTTCGAGCTAGGTTTAACTTGGTTTTGTTAAAAAGGAGGTAAGTGATTCCTGCATCTGCGAGGTCTGAGAGACTTATCTTGATTTCATGGACACCAGACCTCTTAGACCCTGCCTTAAGCTCTGGAATATGAGTCGTCGACTCCGCTATCGTAGCGTTGCCGTATCTTATCTGCGTCGTTAACCTTACGTCGAAGAAGTCGAAGTATCCCGTATTGTTTAGACAGTAGGGCATAGAGAGAGCGAAAGAGTTCTCCAGTCCTGTGTACTTGTAGCTGCCAAGCCATAATCCTTGGTCGGTCGACAGGGTCTTGAAGAGCGAGTAGCCTGTGGTCAGGAGGAAGACGAAAAGTAGGGCTGTAAGAAGGTTTATCGACAGGGTTAACGTTTTTACGACCTGTTTCATCTCGACTTCGCTTCCAACGAAGACTTACTCAGACTTTGAGCTTTCCGTCTCCGCCTTACGTCTGGAAGAAGTCATCAGCTGCATTCCCCTCAGGGTTATTATCGAGGAGACCCAGCCCATGACTCCTAGGTAGATCGCCCTCACGATAGCTGAGATCAGTGGGCCTAAAGCCACACCGAAAGACGAAGCTAGATCCCCAGAGATCGTGAGGTCTCTCACTTCCTTTAAGATAAGGAGTGCCTCAACAAACGTTACGCATAGGAGGATTAAACCTAAACTAAGGATCAAAACACCAGCCGTTTGAGAAAGCCTATTCAAAGGTTTATCCCACCGGTCAGAGGCTCTAAAGGTACTATGTAAGCCACACCTAATAAAAATTAAACGAGAAGTTAAATCTGAAACGCTTGTTCTAGAGAACTTAACTTCACCTAGACAGGTAAAAAGGGAAAAGATTACCCCAGATGCAACCTTTTCCTCGATGCTTTATGAACGTTATAGCGGTTAAGCGACGGTTTGTGGATTGACCATATGGATAGGAAGGTTGCGGTCTGATGCTTACCACCCGTTACAGAATCGTTCTCTACACTTCGATGAAGTCTTTATCACGGCGCACATCCTTAAAGAGGCTCTCTTAATATGTCTTCGAAGGCTAGGGCGAAGAATAAAAAGAATGAAAACGCCATGGCAGCCATGGATAACGTTAATCCGACTAATTTGCCGATCCCGAAGACCGTGAAGTCTGTTAGTCCATGGAGCATAGTGGGTAATAGAATGCCACCCGTCTTCTCTCTTAAGACCCCTAAGACAACCCCTAGAAAGCACGCAAAGAAAACCGTGACTATGGTCAACAGACTGAAACTCGACCTTCCTGTCAGGGGGTTGATGGCCGAGAGCATATGGGGCAACCCAAAGAACAGTAATCCGGTTATCAACGTCCCTTGACTCCACTTATAGTCGACCCACAAAATCTTCTCGTACTTCTTCGAGAAGACCTCGTTAAGCCTAGACTGCACATATCCCCTGAAAAACAGTTCTTCCGCAAAACCTGTGAAGACGAAGAACCAGATAAGCCGGTCGAAAAGTTCATTCGGGCTAAATGGGTTTAACGAGCCTGTTATAAGAGAGATGCTCGTCACGAGCATAGAGGCTGGCATGAATATAGCTACCGTGTATACACTCCACTTTAAACTGAACTCGATGCTCTTAGGGATCAAACCATACTCACGAGGTTTCTTATGAAAGGCTATGCCAAACAAACCTAGAAGTATCATCGCCGCCTTAGAATAGAAGCCGTATTCCACACCCAACAGAGATTCGAAGTACCATGCCAAGATAAAGAATGCGGTACCCATCACCGAAACTTCTATAACGGCTTTTAACTTAGCCGACATAGACGTCGCCTGTTCCCCAGAAAGAAACGCTATCTAGGTTTAGAGGTGGAAATAAAAAGATTTTGTTCGATCACCGACCCATTCACTTTTTCGTGAACCAACGGACTTTGAAGGCTTAGTCTAAGCAGTCTTCCTCTGATTCTTTTCAGGTGGAAAGTGTGCAAGCCAAACCTTTCAAGCCTCCTCTTCAAGAAAGGAAAAAGGAAATAAGAGTTCCCCCGAATAAAAAGATCGATGAAAAACGGAAGCTGATGAAGTTGGACTCGAGGAAACCTATTACTCTTCGTGTAACAGAAGCTCACAGCAGGGACGTGGGTCGAGGGATAGCTAGGATAGACCCTAAGGTGATGGAGGAGACGGGGCTAG
>CAZVJZ010000024.1:10697-15579 GCA_964627655.1 uncultured Candidatus Bathyarchaeia archaeon | reverse complement strand
TAATGAGTTAAGGAAAAATATATAAGTCTTTCCCCATAATAGTAGTTACTAAGATGTTTAGTAGAAATTCAAAAGTCGATTACGTGCCAGCCGACTATCGCATCAGCGGCAAGAAATTAGAGACGATCCTCGGCCCCTTGGAAGCTCGCGTCATGGAGATAATGTGGGAGGTGAAGACTCCCGTTTCTGTTAGGACCGTGTATGAAAAACTCAGAAAGGAGAGAAAAATCGCGTATACAACCGTTATGTCCACCATGAACACCCTGTTTGAGAAGGGTCTTCTAGATCGAAAGGTCGCAAAGGGAAGAGGGGGGCTGCTTTACGTGTACTGGCCTAAGCTCAGCAAGGAAGAAATCGAACGTTCAGTGGTCAAGCAAGTCATCGATAGCTTGGTGAGGAACTTCGGTGACTCGGTGGTTTCATACCTAATGGAAATAACAGTCTCTAATGAGGAGAAACTTAAAGCCTTCAAGAGATTATTCGAAAGTCTCAAAAGGGAAGGATAACCGTCGAAATGATAACTTGGCTAGATCCTATATCCGAGTTGATGCAGCCATTCTTCTTCTATTCCTTAGTCTTACCTATTTTGTTTACGTCTTTAACGTGCATTATTCTTAAGGTGTTCAAGGTGCATAATCCCCGGTTCAGAAGCCTCTTCTATATGATACCGTTACTCCTCCCCCTAGTGGTCTACGCGATATTTCCGCCATCGTACCTTATGGCCGCCGTCTCCTTTGGGCGTTTCACGGTCACCACTAAGATGTCCAATCCGGTGAAGTTTGAAGAGGTCTCCTCTTCAAGGGATGCCTTCATTAGTAGTTTTCCATTCGAGGACACACATCTTAAACTTTTTGTAATACATGTTTTTTCCGTAACAGGTTTACTCTGTCTAACTGGATTGATAGTAGGCACTGCTCTCCTAGTTTTTCTCTACGTGTTTGGCAGCAGAATAGTATGTTGGCTCCAGGGGGTTGTGGAGCTTACACCCGAAGAAAAACCGGAACTCGCAGCGATGGTGGAGGGGCTGGCTAGAAGAGCCGGGATATCTATGCCACGCATAGGAATTACTGAAGACCTCAGACCAAACGCGTTCACCATCGGCTACGGAAAGAATGCGATGATAGTGTTCTCCTTGGGGCTCCTTAAAATACTCGACAAGGCTGAGCTTGAAGCCGTGATATCCCACGAAATAGCTCACATCAAGAACCATGACTTCCACTTCAACGCGGTGGTCTCAGCGTTGAAGGTTATTTCATTCTTCAACCCTATCGTACACCTCTTATCACCAACCATTAAAAAAGAGAGAGAAGTTCTCGCCGACAATACTGGGATGGAACTCATAGAAAGGCCTTGGATCCTCGGGCTAGCCTTAACGAAGATATGGGAAGCTTCCAAAGGATTTTCGGAGAGTTTACTAAGACGGTGGGTCTCCAGCTTCTTCATCGTCTCCGAGATCAGGTACATAAGGAATCTTCTAGCCACGCATCCCACCCTAGAGAGCAGACTAAGCAACATCGCAGAGAAGAGAAGTCGAAAAAATGCAAGCAGGAATGAAATGTTAAGGGCGATCCTAGCCTGCACAGTAATCACTGTGATGATAATATGCGTTTGCAACCCATTAATCTGGACGTATGATCCGTTGACCCAGATGAGAGCCTCTACTAGAGGAACGAATGAGATATCTTTTACGCGTAACGGAGTCGGGAGATTAGTAATCTCGACCCTGCCTAACATTCACTATATGCAGCAATTCAGGTGTAGAATTTTTAGCCTTGAAGAAGCCACTAAAGATCGGAGTGGCTTGTTCATGCTTCTAGAAAAGTTTAACCCTAAGCAATTGAGTTCACCCCTCTTCTATGCTTCTACTACATCAGCTAGTTCTCACCTATATTTTCCATTTTTCCCCAGTCAAGTTTCATGCTTCACTTATTCTTGGATCCTAACGTCTGTTGATATAGTGGCGGTGGCAACGATCTTGATACTTTCTTGCTGCGGTAGCTTCGGAAAAGCCGTAAAGAAACTGTTAAAGTGAACCGGTAAACGGTCTTTGAGAAAGGAATTCGACTCCGCCGACCTCAAACTTTAGAACAAAATGTTCTAAAACATGGTATTATAAATCTCGACTTCATAAGAAGCTTGTATAGAAGATACGCGTTTCCTGCCCTTAGGCTGGTATTAAACTTGCAGAATAAAATCGAAATTAAAGTCCTCATGGGTTCGGTCGCTTTATCCGCGATATTCGCCATAGCATTATTATATTCTACACTTGAACTGCCGCATATAGTGAATAAGACTTTAATAGAGTTCTTCCCGGACTACGGACACCATTGGCGGGAAGCCGAGCGATTCATAGACTCTATAAGACCGTTCGGATACGCTTGCTTCGCAGCTACCGTAGCCTTAATAGTGTTGGGATTTGTCCTCAGAAAAGCTCACTTATCAGCCATCGGCTCGATAGCACTATACCTTCCAACCTTCGGGTACTTTGCCTCGACCATGTTCTTCCTGGCCGGGGTAGGTATGCTAAGAATACTCTGGCTTCCGATACTGGAGTTAGCTTCAGGACCGTGGCCCCAGAAACCATATAGTATAACCTACATTTTAGAGTTGGGTGATTCTGTCTACATACCGTACGATGTGGTAAGACGTGTCATGAGGGGGTTGGCGGGAATGCCTCATGAACGCGTTTTCGACCAAGTGCTGTTTAGTGTATTGATATATCTTGGTTCGATTATATTCTTCTTAGGTTGCGTCGCATGGTTCTACGGTAAGTTTAAGGGAGTAAGACTTGTAGATTTCTGGATTTATAGGTACTCTAGACATCCTCAATATCTAGGCTTCTTGATATGGAGCTATGGGCTTCTAATCTACGATAAGTTCATTTTTTCGCCAGTAAAAGGAGGATATTTTCCGTCACCACCTCTATTCTGGCTTATCGTAGCTCTAACTCTTCTTGGAACAGCTCTACATGAAGAGGCTTGGCTGCTTAGGAGATATGGTGAAACCTATGCCAAATATCGTGAGAAAGCGCCTTTCCTGCTACCGTTACCTCACTTCATATCAAAGTTGATAACCGCTCCGACAAGGCTGATTTTTGGGAAGCCCTGCCCCGAGAGGAATAGAGAAATAGCGTTAACCTTGGCGATCTATGGTTCAATTCTCATATTAACATCGATACCCTATTCCGCCTCACCATCTTAACTAGCTAACTAACATCCTTCCCTCCAGGTCTGCCACGTAGAAAGTGCTTCTGAGCTACTCCTGAACCTTCGAGTCCCCGTTTCACGACCTCTTCTTTTAGCTTCCCTTATTCGACGAGAACACTCATCGTGACCTGCTCATAGATGACGGGTTGATGTAGCATTGCTGAGTAGCCGTAAGCTGTAACTTTATCCACCATAATAGGAGCCGAGCTTTCGGTTATGTAGAGCCTCTATTGAGCCTGTATATAAATCTCGGCTTTAGTATGGAGCCAGGCGACGAGGGAGGAGAAAAGAAAGGTGCTCCGAATGTCAGGTCAAAAAATGTAGGAGAGCTATGAGCCTCAGACATGAGGGGCATTTTAAGCTTTTTCTATTATTATTTCGTCTCCATCCTTAACCTTCTTGAATACCTTAGGGTCTCCGGTTATCCTTCCGAAGACGTTTACGGCGCTTGCAGGCCTAACCTCGTCACCTCTACTGGCTGGGGTTCTACCGAAGAATATGCAGAAAGCATGTCCTGGAGGCCAGTAGCCTAGGTCTCCCACCTCAACCACTTCTTGAGCGTTCTCCAACTCGAGATACACCGGAATGGAGAAGTATATTTCTTCTCCCCACGTGTTCGCTCGTGCCCTTATCGGTAGGTTGTTCCAGATCTCTTCCGCCGTCTTAGGGTTTTTGTCTTCAAGGATCTCGGCGAACACTTCACCCGTAGCCTTCGTGTATATCTTAATCTTCTTAGCCACCCTTAAACACCTCTTCTACTCCATATATCGCTTTATAGCCTCTTCCGGCTCTAGGTTTTCGTGGACTATGCCGCAGAGAACTTTAACCATCTTCGTGGGGTCTCTATGTTGAAAAACGTTCCTTCCGGCAGCTACTCCGCTTCCTCCTGCTTGGATGCAACCGTAGACCATCTCGCAGAACTGTTCCTCGGTCTCTGTTTTAGGTCCTCCAGCCATAACCACTGGGACAGGGCATCCCTTAACCACCTCACGGAAAGTATCTGGGTCGCCTGTATAATTTGTTTTTACGATGTCTGCACCTAGCTCTGCACCTATCCTAGCTGCATGCTTAACCACTTCGACGTCGAATTGATCTTTTATCTTCCTGCCTCTCGGATACATCATCGCAAGTAGGGGCATCCCCCAATACTCACAAGTTTCGGCTACCTTACCTAACACCTGTAGTTGTTCAGGCTCCGTGTCTGAGCCTACGTTTATGTGTACCGAGACTGCGTCTGCACCGAGCTTTATAGCCTCTTCGACCGTTGCTACGAGAACCTTATTGTTTGGGTCTGGCCCAAGGTCTGTGCTCGCCGACAAGTGAAGTATGAGGCCTATATCTCTCCCGTAACCTCTATAACCCGCCCTGATTATCCCCTTATGAAGCAAAACAGCGTTGGCTCCACCCTGAGCCACCTTATCTATGGTCTCTCTCATGTTTATTAACCCTTTTATGGGGCCCATAGAGATCCCGTGATCCATCGGGATGATCACGGTTCTCTTAGTATTCCTATTCATTATACGGTCCAAACGTATCTTTTTACCTATCTCAGTCAAGAGGATACACTCCCAAACGAGATGCTTTTGATCAAGTAATAATATATTTTTTAACTTGGGATGCTGATAAATATATCTGTCCCGTCGAGCTAGCCTCTTACGACCCTTTAATTTATGGAC
>CAZVJZ010000024.1:7382-10687 GCA_964627655.1 uncultured Candidatus Bathyarchaeia archaeon | reverse complement strand
TACATTCTTTTTTTAAGTGGTCTCAGATGAAGGTTAGGGCTCACGTGTTTGTGAGCGGTAGGGTTCAAGGTGTTTTCTTCAGGTACGAGACACGTCTCTTAGCCTCTAGGTTAGGGGTGTCTGGATGGGTTAGAAACCTTCCCGACGGGAGGGTCGAAGCAGTCTTCGAGGGCGAGAAAGAGAAGGTAGATAAGCTAATAGAATTCTGTAAGAGAGGGCCTAGTGCAGCTATAGTCACAAGCATAAAGGTGATCTGGGAGAAGCCGAGAAACGAATTTGAAGGGTTCGAAATAAGGTATAGCTGACGCTCCTCTACACGGTAGGTTAATATACTAGAAGGAACCCGATTATAAGCGAGCCAGGTTCTGGATCTATAGCGAGGAGGCCCATACTCTTTCGAGCAGAGCTTCCGGCTTATAGGATCAGGATCTCGGCTTATACGTAGGTGAGGTGAGAAAATAGTGTCAAGGTATGGGTACAGAAGCGGCTTCAGAGAATATTCAAAGCCTGTAGAAGTGGGTAAAGAGTACGAGGCAGACATCATAGAGATGAGTAGACGGGGAGACGCTGGAGTAGCGAAGATTCGAGGCTTCGTCATCTTCGTCGCCAACGCAAAGCCCGGTGAACATGTTAAGTTTAAGATCACTAGGGTTGGAAGGAACTTCGCAACTGCAGAGCTGGTGTAAGTTTTATCCTGAAATTAGCGGAGTCCCGCTTCATTTTTATTTTTCAAAGAAGTCGTACACTACTTTTCCGTCGCAAAGCCTTGGCTCCGGGGCTCCTAAAGCATAAGCTATAGTCGGTGCGACGTCTACCTGCTATATAGGAGTTCTTCTCCGATACCTTCTCTTCACCCTCGGCCCTTCATGATGAAACCGCCTTAACCGTCATTCCACCGTAAGTTACGTGAGGTAAGAATTGGTGATGCGCACAAATCTCAGACAAAGGCTCAACCTCCCTTAGGTTACTCGATTCTTTAACAGAAAGTTTTAGAGCGTGGTCTCTGTCGAGGTCTACATAGGCGTATTCTGGCTATTTCAACATCCTTCTTCTTTACTGCTAAGGCTACCGGGGAACTTCCTGTCTCTGGACCTCTTTTATAAGCCAAAAGTCCCTTTTATTAAGGAGATCTCGATCCATGCGAGCTTATAGACGGGGGCTTCTCTATTCATATTCGTTTCCACCGTGACAGAACCATAGTCGACGTTTCCCAACTATTAAACCTGTGATAATCTATCTACTTTAATACGAATACCTAACTTAACCTTTCTAAATACCTCTATGTTCTCTGTGATCTTTCCTATTCTGTTAACTGGACTGTAAGGTCGTGCCTTCCCTAAAAATATGCATATGGCGCTTCCCATCGGCCAGTACGCAATAGTTCCCTCCTCAACGCTTATGGTCGCCTTCTCCTCTCCTATACGTAAGGGAATCTTAAAGTAGACCTCATCCTTTAGCAGTATGCACCTGCCTTCTAAGGGAAGGTTTTTAACTATAGTCGAAACGGTTCTAGGGGCCAGGTAACGTATCAACTCGCCTTTGGATTTGCCTACACCTTCGACCTCGAAGATTATCGGGATCCTAGATATACTCAAACCGTCTTCCCTTCGAATAATTGTTACAAGCCTCCTAAACAAAACTTTTTTGCTCTCATAAGGAAAACTTTTATCTTTCATCAATCTCTTAGTAACCAAAAACCGTCAAGATAACCTCTTAGTCGAAGGGATAAAAGATGAGTTCTCCAAAACCTGAAGATGAAGTTAAGAGTGTTACTTTACCTCGCCAACCAGAATGCAACATAGGCACTATCGGTCACGTGGATCACGGAAAAGTTTAGGGTTCCCCTAAACTCCGGATAGACCACCCTGGTAGAAGCGATAACAGGCTTATGGGTAGCCCGCCATAGCGAGGAGCTAAAGAGAGGGATAACGATAAAACTCGGCTACGCTGACGCACCTATATACGAGTGTCCGAAATGTAAGCCTCCATTCAATTATTCGACTAAACCCGTATGCCCGAACTGTGGGTCGCAGACAACCTTCGTTAGGGCTGTAAGCTTTGTGGATGCACCTGGACACGAAGCTCTTATGGCTACCATGCTTTCAGGAGCTGCTGTTATGGATGGAGCGATACTGGTTATAGCGGCGGACGAGAAGTGTCCACAGCCGCAGACCAGAGAGCACCTTGCGGCTATAGAGATAATGAACGTTAAGAACTTAGTGATAGTGCAAAATAAGATCGATATAGTCTCTGATGAGAGGGCTAGGGAGAGCTACTTCGAGATAAAGGAGTTCGTTAAAGGGACTATAGCGGAAGACGCACCGATAATTCCCGTCTCAGCGCAGCATAAAGTTAACATCGACGTGCTCCTCTACGCCATACAGGAGAAGATTCCTACTCCGAAGAGGGATCCGACGAAGCCTCCTAAAATGTATGTCGTCAGGTCTTTTGACGTCAATAAACCCGGGACTCCGATCGAGAAACTTACGGGAGGAGTGATAGGTGGAAGCGTCCTTCAAGGCTCGTTTAAGGTCGACGACGAGATAGAGATAAGTCCAGGTTTAAGAAGCACCTCCGGAAACAAGGTTGTTTACAATCCGTTGTCCACGAAGATAGTTAGTCTCTACGCTGGCGGAAGAGCTGTAAGGGAAGCGAGATGTGGAGGTCTGGTAGGGATAGGAACGCTTCTCGACCCATCGTTAACCAAGGCTGATGGACTCACAGGTAATGTGGTAGGTAAACCTGGCAGTCTACCAGAAGCAAGATGGGAGATAGACCTATCGATCAACCTATTCGAGAGGGCCGTCGGCACCAAAGACATGGCGGAGGTCAAGAGGATACAGAAAAACGAGGCACTGCTTATCCATATAGGAAACGCGATATCTGTCGGCGTAGTGACGGACTCAAGGAAAGACCACATAAGATTGAAGTTGAGTAGACCTGTATGCGCTAAGAAAGGCGATAGAGCGGCCATAAGCAGAAAGATTTTGGGTAGATGGCGTTTAATAGGTTACGGCCTCCTCCTCTAAAGGTCTAAAACGAAGGGTGAATGAGATTAAATGGTGAAGAAGAGGTCTGCGTTAAGGGTGATCTTCGACTCAAACTTCTTTTTTCTTCCAGGTAGGTTTAACCTAGACCCCTTCGAGGAAGTCTCTAGGATAACGGAAAGAAGAATAGAACCTGTAGTCTTATCTGTAAGTTTAAGAGAGATCGGTCGGTTAGCCCGATATGGCCCGCCGAAAACGAGGCGTGAAGCAGAATTAGCTTTAAAAAAAGCTGCTAAGGCTGGTTTAATTAAATATATT
>CAZVJZ010000024.1:0-7372 GCA_964627655.1 uncultured Candidatus Bathyarchaeia archaeon | reverse complement strand
AGCTTTAAAATTCGCCAAATGAAGCCAGATTATAGATGTGGAGATGAAGGAAGAAGAGAGCGTCGACGACGTGATCTTACGAGTGGCTTCAGAGAATAAGCTTCCAGTGGCGACCAACGATAGCGAGCTCAGAAAGAAGCTAAGAGAACGCGGGATCCCCGTAATCTACTTAAGAGAAAAGTCTAAATTAGAGGTAGAGGGTGCTGTATAGGGGTTTAACCTCCTAAAGATCGGAGATGTGGAAATTTGTTTCGTCTCGTAACGGCTGAAGACACGGTTCGCATTCCGCCTGAAAGGTTCGGAGAGGACATAGAGAAGGTATGCTACGATCAGCTTAAGATGAAGTATGAAGGAATGGTGGATCCGGAGATAGGCTTCGTGATTACGGTGACAGAAGTTAAGGTGACTCCTATCGGGAGAATAATCCCTGGAGATGGAGGCACATATCATCGAGTGACGTTCAATTTATTAACCTTTAAACCGGAAATCCAAGAAGTCGTAGAAGGCGAGGTAGTAGAGATAGCCGATTTCGGAGCCTTCGTAAGGATAGGCCCTGTAGACGCTTTACTACACGTCTCGCAGCTTATGGATGATTTTATAACCTATGACGAGAAACAGGGAATCTTGGTTGGTAAGGAGACGGGTAAACGTCTCACGATAGGAGACAGGGTTCGAGTGCGGATAACCGCTGTTTCGATCGGAAGAGGAGGTATGGCGAGTAAGATAGGCGTCACCGCTAGACAACCGTTCCTCGGTAAACTGGAGTGGATCGAGGAGGAAGTTAAGAAGTCTAGAGGCGAAGAGAAGACCGAGAAGTCTTAGGTGAAGATAGTTGAGTGAAAAGGCTTGTAGACAATGCAAATTTATAAGCAGAGAGAACAGGTGTCCAAACTGTAATTCGACAGACCTCAGCGACGACTTCAGCGGGTTTGTGATAATCTTAGATGCTGAAGGATCAGAGATAGCGAAGATAATGAACATAACGAGGAAGGGAAAGTACGCACTTAAGGTAAGGTGAATTAAGATACTTTACCTAACACCCGAACTAAGAAGAAGGCTGAAACTTCCATTAGACACCCTAATCAGAGACAAAGATGTAGAGAAACTGTTTAAGAGGCTTGAGGAGGAGCGGCCTAAAAAACTGATATCTGTCGGAGACGCCATTTCCAGTAGACTCCACGCAGCAGGCTTAAAACCAGACTTGACTATAATAGATAACAAGATCGCGAGGATGAAGATAAGACCTGTGTGGATTCCAGCGAAAAAGGTCTACAGGGTAAAGAATCCGCCTGGAACCTTAACAGAGGAGGCCTTCAAGGCGGTGGCCGAAGCCATGAGGAACGAGGAGCCGACAAAGATAATAGTTAACGGAGAGGAGGACCTGCTAACCCTCCTAGCGGTCAAAGAGGCTCCTCTAAACTCTATAGTCCTGTATGGACAGCCGGGTGAGGGCGTGGTGCTAGTAAAGGTAACCGAAGAGAAGAGGAGGGAAATTATTAGAATACTTTCCGAGATGGGGAGACGCGAAAGATAAATAACTTTCCATCATAGTAAAGATTTTTAATCTAAAGTCCATCTTTAAAAGGGGGCTGCTCGATGAAGATCGAGATAATCGATAAAAACTACAATAAACTGCTCAGAAGAAACGAGGTATACTTTAGGGTTATTCACAACGATACTGGAGGCACCCCTTCACGTCGTAGTGTTAGAGAGGAACTAGCGAGAATATTGAAGGAGGACTTGAACAACGTTTTCCTCATAAAGTTGGTAACTGAGACAGGTGCAAACTTTTCTGTTGGGACGGCGAACGTATACGAAAACCTTAATATAGCGAAAGAGATAGAACCAGCATATATCATCTCGAGGAATCTCGGAGAAGAAAAGGAGGAATCCTAAGATGTCTTCAAAAAAGAAGGGTAAAAGACCGATCTACACGCACTACGAGATAAAAGACGGTAAGCTCAGGAGAATACATCCCTTCTGCGATAGATGCGGCGCCGGCTACTTTATGGCGGACCATGGAGATAGATGGACCTGCGGAAACTGCGGCTTCACTAGATATAAGACTAAAACCACAAAGTGAGCCTAGGAACTTTAAGTCGAAACGGTAAAGGTTTATATTGGATGTCGGTACGCACTAACCATAGAGGTAAATAGTGGATGGAATCGGATGAGGAGCTTAAAGGGATAGTTTACCAATGTGTGAGATGCGGCGCCTACGTCACCTATGAGGAGATAGAGTTAAGAGGCGGAGGAATAAAGTGTACACGATGTAACTATCGTGTACTCAAGAAAGTTAGGCCTCCGATAGTTAAGCATCTTAAAGCCGAATAAAAACACTCCCTCACATGAACCTAGATTTCTTAAACCCGAAAGTTCAAGTTTCACTCTACCCGTATGTCTTCCCATCCACCTTCTCTTCTCGGATATCTGATCCTTAATCTGCCTTCTCTGTACTCCACCTTCAAGTCCTCTTTACGAACATACTTCGGAATCTTCAGGGTTAAGATAACCTCGTTAGCCGTTCTGTCGACGTCTATCCAGTAAGGCTCCTCCCACCAAGGCTCGAACCCGAAACCGAATGGGCCTATCCTAAAGTAATGTATAGGCAAGACTTGGCCACCAAGCTTAAAGCTTCTTAACTATTCCTTTAAAGTTTTCTCGTGGAATCTAACCGTTTTCATACTTTATGTAACACTTTTCTGCAGAAGATTTTTAACCCTTTTACTTCTGGGAAGTCGAGGAAACGGAGTATGAAGTAGTCGACTCCTATCTGCACATATTCTTGAAGTCTATCGACTATCTTCTCCGGCGTTCCTATGAGATGCGCATCCGGGTTCTGTCCAAACATGAAAGGACTCTCCTCAGCGATCTTCATGGCTTCTTCCTCCTCCTCGGCTATAGCTATCAAACCTGACCAAGTCTTCCTAATCTCTTTTGGTTCTCTGCCTATCCTCCTGCAGTGTTCTCTGAGTATTCTGACTTTCCTCTCGTATTCCGACACGGTTACGTTAGGCAAGTTCCACCAATCTGCAAAACGGGCGACAACCCTTAAGGTAAGCTTTTCTCCCCCTCCTCCGACCATGATAGGCGGGGTGGGTTTCGGTTTTGGGTTGCAGTATGCGTTTCTAATCTTATAGAATACTCCATCAAAGTTCACTTTATCTTCGGTCCAGAGCTTTCTGATTATTTGGACAGCCTCCTCGAGCTGCTTTATCCTTATCTTAGCCGATGGAAACTCATATCCATAGGCTAGATACTCATCCTCCTTCCATCCTGCACCTATCCCTAGAATCAGTCTTCCTCTGGTTAACGCTTGGAGGGTAGCCGCCATCTTAGCGAGTAGGGCAGGGTTCCTGTAAGAGTTGCAGAGGACTATGTTACCGAATTTAAGTTTCTTGTAGATCCCGGATAGATAAGATAGGGTTGTCCATCCCTCAAGCACGTCTGTGTCTACACTCTGAAACTTCGCCCACGGATGAAAGTGGTCGGAGATCCATGCAGAGTCTAGATTACCTTCGACCTCACGGATGAAACATGCAATCTGGTCGATGAAAGTTGAGACGTCGGCTCCGTCTACCGGGAAGCTTGGGATTCTCCAACCGAATTCTATTTCAGTCATATTCCTAAACCTCAACTAACATTCTTTTTAAGAGATCCTTTAACGTTTTTCCACGGCTCTATCTTGAGTCTTTACTTTATTAAGAGAAGTCCTATCCTATGGTACTCTACGTTCACGTTCTTTAATACGTTGAGCTCGAAGCCAGCGTTTTTAGCGGTGGCGAAAACGTCTATTCCGCAGCTCTCCATAGAGGGCCTCATCTCTTTAGGTCTAAGACAGAACCCTCTCTTCACATTGCATTCCTTACAGAGTCTGCATCTCCCGCCGGAGAAGCAAAAAGCCGAATAATAACCTCTGAGAAAGGCTTCCCTCTCCAGCTCGATCGTTATCTTAGATATCTCCTTGGGAGCTCTCACCCGGAAGATTAAGGCGTAATCATACTCACTCAACAGTTTTCTGGTTTCTTCGGGGGTTGGTGTGAACGGCGGGCAAGATAAACTCTTTCCATAGAACTCGCATCCGAACCTGCATTTCCACACGACCCAATGCTTCACGACTATCTTGTCTGTGGTGAGTATCTTAGCGTCCTCTGCTCCAAGCTCTATCGCTAATCGAAGTAGCTCTTTTAGCTCTTCAGTTTCTTTCATGAAATATACTTACTCTTCTCTTAATGAAATAAATTTTATATAGAGAACTGAGAGAAGTGGATATAGTCCGTGAGACTATGAAGTCGTCGAATATTCGCCCTGTAGTCACTCTTCTTTTTCTAGCCCCTTCTATAGGAAGCCTTCTCTCCGGCTCTTCTCCACCGCTACAGTTCTTCTATCGCCCGAACTTTCTATTTCTTCTAGCACTCTATGGAGGAGGAGCTCTCATAGCTAGAGAACTGAGGAGACGTTGGAATAAAAGTATAGTTTCGCTACTACTCTTAGGTGCAGCCTATGGAATGTTACAGGAAGGCTTAGTCGCAGGAAGCATATTCCAGCCTGGAGTATCAGAAGCTTTTCAGTCCAGTCTATATGGGAGATGGATGGGTGTAAATTGGATATGGACTGAGATGCTTGTCATGTATCATTCGGTATATAGTGTGGCGATTCCTGTCTTACTCGTAGAGTTAGCGTATCCTGAAAGTAAATACGAACCTTGGTTCGGAGGTTCAGCCCTCAAAGTCGTCTTAGCTTTATGGGCTTCATTCTTGATAATCGGCTATTACTCCTCGTCCGTCGCATACGGTTACGTGATCACGCTTCCACAATTAATCTTCACCCTATCTCTGACAGGCATATTCTTATATCTCTCCTATAGGGTTCCACGGGACTGGCCGCGGTTCGGAGATAATTTTCTTCCCAGCCCCTCTATATTCTGGATGTTGGGGGCCTTCGGCTCATTCCTATTCTTCCTAGGCTTCATATTCCTTCCATCGCTCTCATCAAGCTGGGTGGTAGGGGTACTGTTCGGCCCGCTACTTATCGCGCTTTTCGGTTTTCTGCTTAGACGCTACGAGTGGGGGGTGGAAGACGAGCTTCACCGGCTATACTTGGTCGGAGGGGCCTTAACGTTCTTCATGGTATTCTCTCCCCTGCTTGAACTGTCTGGGGCGACCGGTATGACTATAGTGGGTATATCAACCTTCATCGGTTTGATGCTTTTCAGAAGGAAGTTAAAGAGGAGGATAGAAGAAAGAATTATGAGTGAGGTTGCTGAGGAGTATCCGCCGCCTGAAGAGTATGAAGAGATGGAAGAGGAGTATGGGATATCGAGAGAGCGTATAAGCTCTGAAAATTGATTCCGGCCTCTAAATTTGAGCTTACCTACGCTTGTGAACAAGTCATCTAAGCCTATTAGTGTTCTCTGAAGGGAGAGGTTGAGTTTCCCTAGAAGATTAAACCTCTATTCGATATTTCTCTATAGCGTCTTCGTCTAACTCTATTCCGAGTCCGGGGCCTTTCGGCACCTCTGCGTAGCCGTTACGAATTTCGCAGAAGTTTCCCTTTATTAGGTCGTCTTCCAGCATGTAAAAAGTGTCGGCGGGCATCGTAGCGTTCCTGATAACCGAGGCGAGATGTAAGCCGAAAACGTGTTGAACTCCTGAGGAAACGCCTAGCGGGTTCACCCATCCTGTCATCCCCGCCTCCTCAGCTATAGCAGAGGCTCTTAGGCATCTGGAAACTGCCATCTCGCTTTCAGGTCCTTCCAGCGACCCTATTCCGTCGGCATTGAAATAGTCTGCGGCCCCTGACTCTGCGGCTATGAGGAATGCTTTCAGGTCGTTCGTATGCCATGCTATGGGTATGTCGATTTTCCTCTTCAACATGAGATACCGCTCAACTCCCCATGGTGTATTCCAAGTTTTTCCAAGCGGATCCTCAAGGCATTCGATGTTGTAGTCGGCTATCTCTCTAGCGACCTTAATTGCCATAGGTAGATCCCATGGAAATCCGTGGTCTATGCGTATAGCTATCTTGTCTCCTACGGCCTCGTAGATCGCCTTAACCCTCTCCACCGTATTCTCCTCCTTAGGATTTGTATGAAATTTTATGGTCTTGCAGCCTAGCTTAACGGCTACCTCAGCTTCGGCAGCCGTATCCTCGGGCGTAGCAGTCTCCACAACCCAGTATGCCACGGGAACCTTATCTCTCACCCGGCCACCTAGAAGCCATGAAACAGGGACGTCTAATGCTTTTCCGATTATATCGTAGAGGGCGACGTCGAATGGATATCCCACCTCACGTGGATTCAGCTCGTCTAGACTTTTCCCCTTCAACTTAGAGAATTTTTCTTCCAACGTTCGTCTGGAGACTGGTCTATGCTCATGTCCGCCTCCGCCAAGCCCTGTAACTCCCTCATCTGTATATACTCGAACGACTGTCGGGTACATTCCTTCAGGTCTATACTTTCTTATCGATGGAATATAAGGTACGTTACAAGAGAAGATTTCGAGATCGGTTATCTTCATAGTCCATAGGTATGAACGCTTTTAAAATAAAAGTTTTCTAGCCTTCACCCTAAAAGCTTTAATTTTATCACTGCATAGCCTACAATCGATGCACTAACTTAGAAATCCTTCAGGAAAGACTTGATTTAAATGGATGTGTATTAGATCAGGTTCACTAGTAAGTTTTCGGTACATCACTCATCCTTATAACGAAACGGCAAAACTAATATAAACATAGAGAACCGAGTAAAGTTATCGAACGCTCTCATATGAGGGTAGAGCCGTGAAGATAACACGTATAGAAACCGTGACTTTCAAGTATATGTCAAAGGTCGTAAGGGATATCGAAGGACACTCTCATCCAGGTCCTGAGCACGAAGAGACCATGAACCTGACTAAAATCGTTACCGCAGACGGCATGGAAGGATACTGTTTCGGTGGAAACAGAGAGGCTAACGAATTAGCTAACCGGATTATAGTCGGTGAGGACCCACTGGACAGGGAGAGGATCTGGCAGCGGCTAAAGCGTTCTCAGAGGATGAATAAGCAAATCTTAACGGAATACTCTGTCTCTGTGATCGATATGGCCTTATGGGACCTAGCCGGGAGGTACTTCAAGCATCCGGTCTACAAGCTTTTGGGAGGCTTCAGAGATAAGGTGCCTGCATACGCCAGTACTATGTGCGGCGACGACATACCTGGAGGATTAAACTCCCCGGAGGCTTACGCAGACTTCGCCGAGGAATGTAAGAAGCGAGGTTACACGGCCTTTAAGCTTCATACTTGGATGCCTCCGTTTAAACCAGACCCGAAAAGAGATGTCGAGGCTTGTAGGGCCGTCAGAGAGAGGGTTGGAGACGAGATGCGTCTGATGC
>CAZVJZ010000023.1:14897-15638 GCA_964627655.1 uncultured Candidatus Bathyarchaeia archaeon | reverse complement strand
ATTTAACTTACAAAAGATCACCTATAATAGTTTTCTGGAAGTATTAGAGAAAGCGTTAAAAAGTTAAGAAGGGAAGGATAGGATAAATGGGGGCTCTACAGACGCAGTATTCCATTAAGTTTAGCTTCGAAAACTCAAATGAAGAAAAACTCCGACTTAAGGGCGCGATGGATGATTAGATTCGATTTAACCACCATATGCTAAACATTTAAATTGCTCCTCTATATAGGAAAGTTTAATTTACGGGAAGTTACACAACCAATTGGTTTAAGGGTGATAGAGTATAACCTAAGGTGGTGGATGAAAGATAATAATTCCTATCCGTTGCTTTAGCTGCGGGAAGCTGATAGGGGATAAATGGGAGGAGTTCGCGTCTCGGGTTAAGTCTGGCGAGGACCCCTCAGCGGTCTTGGACAGCTTAGGGCTTGACAGATATTGTTGTCGACGCATGCTTCTCTCGCACGTAGAGTTTATAGACGAGATACTCGAATTTTATGAGGAGACACGGAAAAAGGACTTGATGGAAGTTTAAGGGGGAATGAAGAATCTCTACGATAATAGAGGATGTTAGAGCCTTAAAGATATTCAATAGTAGAGGAGAGGAAACCGTAGAGGTCGAGGTCGAAACAGTCGATGGGTTAGGCTTAGCTTCCGCCCCCTCAGGCGCAAGCAGGGGTAGATGGGAGGCGGTACCCTTCCCTCCTGGAGGGGTCGAGGAATCTATCAGGAAGGTCAAGGAGC
>CAZVJZ010000023.1:0-14887 GCA_964627655.1 uncultured Candidatus Bathyarchaeia archaeon | reverse complement strand
GGTCGAGGAGCTGATAGCGCCGAAGCTGGTCGGGATGGACGCAGAGGACCAAGAATCTGTAGACGAAACTTTACGTGAAATAGACGGGACAGAGAACTTCGGCAACATAGGGGGGAACTTAGCATTCGCCGTCTCGTTGGCCACGGCCGAGGCGGCTGCAGACTCACACAACCTGAGCCTGTTCCAGTATCTAGGCGGAAACCTAGAGATCGAGCTGCCTCTACCCTTAGGAAACGTTCTGGGGGGAGGGAAACACGCTAGAGGAAAAGTCCCCGACATACAGGAGTTTCTGATTCTCCCAGTGGGAGCCAAAACCTTCGAGGAAGCCGCCGAGCTAAACGTTAAGGTTCACAGGAAGATAGGTGAAATACTTCTCAAGATGGACGTCGGGTTTAACGGAGGTAGAGGCGACGAGGGAGCGTGGGCGGTTAACCTCAGCAACGGAGAGGCGCTCGACGTCGTTAATCAGGCCGTGGAGGAGGTTTCCGACGAGACAGGGAGGGAGTGCAGGTTCGGTTTGGACATAGCAGCTTCATCGCTCTGGAATCAAGCCGAAGGGGTTTACGTGTACGCTAGAGACGGGGTCAAAAGAAGCCCGCAGGAACAATTGGAGTTCGTCTCCGAAGCCGTCGATAAATACAGGCTGATATACGTGGAAGACCCTTTCGACGAAGAAGATTTCGAGAGCTTCGCCGAGCTAACCAGAGAGTTTAGGGGGAAGACCATGGTCTGTGGAGACGACCTATTCGTAACCAACAGAGAGAGGTTGAAGCACGGCATAGAGTTAGGAGCCGCAAACTCAATAATAATCAAGGTTAACCAGATAGGGACTCTAACAGAAGCTTTTAAGACCGTTAAGGAAGCTAAGAGCGCTGGCTACGTCACTATAGTCTCTCACCGGTCAGGGGAAACCACAGATACAAAGATCGCGCATCTAGCCATAGGTTTCCATAGCCCCGTATTGAAGAGCGGTGTGCTTGGCGGTGAGAGAATAGCCAAGATAAACGAGGTCTTAAGGATAGAATCCGTCTTCGAGGGACGGACTAAACTATCTTCACTTCAGATCCGGTAGGGGATCTGGATGTCTGAGAGCACGGAAGAGTCGAAGACCGAGGAGGAGCTTCTAATCCCGAGGGAGACATACCTCTCAGCAGGGGTTCATATAGGAACAAAGATCAAGACAGGCGACATGGAAAAGTTCATCTACAGGGTTAGGCCTGACGGACTCTTCGTTCTAGACATAAAGAAGACCGACGAGAGGATAAGGGTCGCAGCAAAGTTCCTGTCGAGGTTCGACCCAGAAAAGATCCTCGTGGTCGCTGGAAGACTCTACGCCAAGGTTCCCGCGGAGAAGTTCTGTGAGTACACTAAGGCCAGGTTGATTACGGGCAGGTTTGTACCCGGCACGTTATCTAACCCGTTGTACCCGAATAGCTTGGAGCCTGACGTAGTCTTAGTCTCAGACCCTAAGGCGGACTCGCAGGCCGTAAAGGAGGCCTCGAGTTTAGGTATACCTGTAGTCGCCCTCTGCAGTACAGACAACGAGCTATCGAAAATAGACCTAGCGATACCCACAAACAATAAGGGTAGAAGAGCTCTTGCAGTCATATACTGGGTTCTCGCCCGTCAGCTGTTACGTGAAAGAGGAGACTTGGCGCCGGACGAGGACCTACCTGTACCGATAGAGAGCTTCGAAATGAAGCTAGCTGAAGAGCAGACAGAAGTCGAGAGAGAGGAAAAGTCGGCGAAAAGTTCCGAAGAGGAAGGGTCGGAATAATCCTTCACTAGAAACCCTATTAAATTTTATTAACCTAAACCCTTAATAATTCTTGTTGCCTGCAACTTGTCTTACGGGTAAGTTTAAAGGTGTTAGAGACCTAAATTTTCTGGTTAGTCGGGGTGGTTAAGATAGAGGTTAGATATCCCAGACATGCAGGAACGTTCTATAACGCTGGGAAAGAAAGCCTAAAAGAACAGTTAGCATGGTGCTTTAAACACAGGTTTGGTCCAGGCTCAGTCCCTAAACCTTCAGAGGGCAGGATTAAAAACATCACAGCACTTATATGTCCGCATGCAGGATACATGTATTCCGGGCCTGTAGCGGCTCACGCTTACTACCAACTAGCCTTAGACGGGACGCCAGAAACAGCTGTCCTGCTAGGGCCGAACCATGTTGGAGTAGGCAGTGCTCTATCGATCGTTAAAGACGGGGTTTGGAGGACTCCTCTAGGGGACTTATCTGTGGACGAGGCGCTAGCGGACGAGATCCTAAGGGAATCGGACATCATAGACATAGATCCTTCAGCCCACCTCTACGAGCACTCGCTCGAGGTTCAACTTCCCTTCCTCCAGTTCATCTACGGGTCGAAGATAAAGATCGTTCCCGTAACTTTCTTGATCCAAGATTTAAAGACCTGCAGGGAGGTGGGTGAGGCGATTGCTAAGGCTATCGACGGAAAAAACGTAGTAGTTATAGCTTCCACAGACCTCACCCACTATGAGAGTCAGGCCTCTGCCAGGTCGAAGGATAAAGCTGTTATAGAGGCTATCCTCAGGTTGGATGAGGAACTCCTATACGAAACCGTTGAAGGGAGAGGTGTCTCGATGTGTGGTTATGGCCCTACGATATCGGCGATCGTAGCTTCGAAGGTTTTAGGTGCAAAGGAAGGTTCTCTATTATGTTATAAGACTAGCGGAGACATGACTGGAGACCTGTCCGCTGTCGTTGGTTACGCCTCTATCGTGTTAAGGAGGTAAACGGTGATTTTTGAGCGTTACAGCCTCAGCACCCGCAAAGGTAATCCTTCTAGGCGAACACTTCGTCGTTTACGGGGAGCCTGCCATAGCTTGCGCCATCAACCTTAGGGCAAGAGTTAAAGTGTCCGAGACAGACGACTCGATATACGTTAAATCTCTAAACTTTAATCTCGAACAAGTCTTCGATGAAAAAAGAGAAGAGATAGAGGGAGAAGCTTACCAGAAGCTGAAGCCTGTCTACATAGCCGCCAAGGAAACCCTCAGGAAACTCAAAGTCGACGCAGGCTTAAGGATCTACGTGGACTCGGAGATCCCTGTGGCTTCAGGCTTAGGTTCCTCGGCTGCCGTTGCGGCGGCTACGGTTAAAGCAGTCTCCACCCTAATCGGCAGAGACCTAAGTTTAGAGGAAGTTCGGAGAATAGCTATCGAGTCCGAAAGGTACGTCCATAAAAACCCTTCCGGCATAGACCCTACCATATCCACCTACGGCGGAATATTAATCTATTCGAAGGATAAAGGAGTAAGGAGACTCAACGTTGGAGGGGAACTCAACTTCATCGTAGGGGATACGGGTATTCAGAGGTCGACCGGAGAGCAGATTAGAATAGTCGGAGAAACTGCGAGGGACTACCCGAACATGTTCGACCACATACTGAAAGCGGCGAGGAAACTCGTCCTGAAGGCTTCAAGCGACCTAGAGCAGGGAAACTTAACCTCCCTTGGAAGACTGATGAACGTCGACCACGGCCTACTCTCAGCCGTAGGCGTGTCCTGCCTAAAGCTTGAGGAGCTAGTCTACACGGCGAGAAAAGCAGGGGCTTTAGGAGCGAAGCTCACCGGCGCCGGGGGAGGAGGATGCATGGTCGCCTTAACGACGCGGGAGAAAAGTGAAGCCGTGGCCGAAGCCTTGAGGAGTCTAGGCGTAAACGTCTACACGACAGAGGTAACATATGAGGGAGTGAGGATTGAGTGAGAAAACGGTCGTCCTTAAGTTAGGCGGATCGGTCATCACGTTTAAAGACAGGTTTATGGAGTCTAACTTCGCTTCCCTATCGAGGCTGGCAAGAGAGATTCACGACGCCGGTGTGGAGAGACTTGTTTTAGTTCACGGTGGAGGGTCGTTCGGTCACCCTCTAGCCTTCAAGTACAGGTTGCATGAAGGGTTCGAAGACTATAGGCAGCTGGAAGGATTCTCCAAGGTGCACTTAGCCATGAGGAGATTAAACAGGATAGTCGTCGAATCACTGTTAACCCAAGGTCTAAAAGCCGTCGGAGTTCAACCTTCCTCCTGCATAGTAACACGATCCGGGAGAATAGAGAAGTTTGAGACTACACCGTTAGAGAAGATGCTAGAGTTAGGTATAACTCCCGTGATTTATGGGGATATAGTGCCGGATTTAGAGAAAGGTTTCTCGATACTTTCAGGAGACCAGATAGCCTCGTATCTGGGGATACACCTAAACGTGGAGTGGATAATCCTAGGAACAGATGTAGACGGACTTTATACCGGAGACCCAAAACGAGACCCTAAAGCAAAGCTCATAGAGAAGGTAACCCTAGACGAGTTAAGAGAGATCGTGGACGAAATAGAGGAGTCCTCAACTCTAGACGTTACTAAAGGCATGTATGGTAAGATAACGGAGCTCCTACCGGCGATAGAGAGGGGGGTGAAAGTTTTAATAGTGAACGCTGATGAGAAAGATAGAGTACTTAGAGCTCTGAGAAGAGAAGAAGTACTCGGAACTATAATCTTAAGGAGCTGAACGAATTGACCGAAGAAAGAAAACTCGACCACCTTCGTATATGCTTAAGCGAGAACGTGGAATCGAAGACTGTAACTAACGGGTTCGAGGACATACGCTTCGTCCATAGAGCCCTACCGGAACTCGATAAGGCAGATATAGACCTCTCGACAGAGTTTCTCGGCCACCGATTCGAAGCCCCCATCATCGTGGAGCCTATGACCGGCGGAGAACATACCTTGTCCAAGAAGATAAACGCAGTCTTGGCCTCGATGGTCGAGGAGGCGGGCATAGGGATGGGGCTCGGAAGCCAAAGGGCTGCCCTCGAAGACCCCTCGCTAGGGGAGACATACACCGTAGTGAGGGAGAAGGCCCCTACAGCCTTTTTGATGGCTAACATAGGGTGCACTCAGCTTCTAAGCGAGATGGGCGTCGAGTATGCGAGAAGAGTTGTCGAGATGGTCGACGCAGACGCGTTATCCATACATCTTAACCCACTCCAAGAAGCCATCCAGCCTGAAGGAGACACCCGTTTCTCGGGAGTACTTAGGAGGATAGGGGAGGTAGTTAAGGAGGTTAAGGTGCCCGTGATAGTCAAGGAGACGGGTGCGGGAATAGCGTCTGGGGATGCCAAGAGGCTGGTCGAAGCCGGGGTCTCGTGTATAGACGTGGCAGGCGCAGGAGGAACCAGCTGGGCTGCAGTCGAACATTATAGGGCGGAGAGTAACAAAGACGACGTGAGGGCTAGGTTGGGGAAGACTTTTTGGGACTGGGGTATCCCAACCGCTATATGCCTGATCGAGGTCGAGCAGAGCGTAGAGATTCCGGTCGTAGCTTCAGGAGGAATCCGGACAGGGATAGATGGAGCGAAAGCCATAGCTTTAGGTGCAGACCTAGTCGGTATGGCTTTACCCTTCTTAAGGTCAGCGGTTGAGGGTGAAGTGAAAAAAACTTTAAATATCTTCTTAGAGGAGCTGAAAAACGTGATGTTTCTGGTTGGAGCAAGAAGCCTAGAGGAGCTACACTCAACACCTATAGTCATAACCGGAAAAACGAAAGAGTGGCTGAACGAAAGAGGGTTCGACACTAAGATCTATGCGAGGCGTTTAGGTTGAATGGTGTATACTTACAGATGGATGAAATAAAGTCTAAGGTCGACTCGTTCATAAAGGGGGTTATGAACAGGAGGGATAAACCAGAGACTCTCTATAAGGCTGCGAAGCACATCATAGAGGCCGGAGGGAAGAGGCTCAGACCGTATCTAGTATGCAAAGCTTGCGGGTTAGTGGGAGGCGTAGAGGAACATGCGATCCCGGCGGCAGCGACTGTAGAGCTTCTCCACACATTCACATTGATCCACGACGACATAATGGACCGAGATACGGTCAGGAGGGGTGTCGAAACAGTCCATGAGAAGTGGGATGTTCCTACGGCCATAATAGCTGGAGACCTACTCTTCGCAAAGGTCTTTGAAGTTATAGGTGTAGTCTCCGACCTATATTCATGTAGGGTTAAACTGAGCATGTTACGGCTCTTAACCGAGGCGGCTATACGAATCTGCGAGGGGCAGGCTCTGGACATGGAATTTGAGATGCTAAGCGAGATAGGTGAAGAAGAGTATATAGATATGATATCTCGTAAGACCGCCGCCTTATTCGAGGCGTCAGCTAAGATCGGAGGAGTAGTGGGGGGAGCCTCAGAGAGTCAGCTAGAGAGTTTAGGCGACTTCGGGCGGAACGCTGGTCTAGCCTTCCAGATCGTGGACGACGTCTTAGGCCTCACGGCAGAGGAGAAGGAGCTAGGCAAACCTGTCGGAAGCGACATCAGGGAAGGTAAGAAAACGATCATCACGATCCACGCCTTGAAGAACTCCTCTGAGAAAGAGAAAGGTAAGATCATGGAATCCCTCGGCGATAGGAGAGCTCCCCGACATAAGATCAGAGAGGTTATAGACCTCCTGAAGTCTCTTGGCTCGATAGAGTACGCTATAGGTAAGGCTAAGGAGTACGCCGTGAAAGCTAAATCTGCCCTCAAGGTCTTCAACGACTGTCGAGAAAAGGAAGACCTCATAAACCTAGTAGACCTGATAGTTTTGAGGCGACGCTAACCTCGGGTGAGATGGGTGGAGGAGAGCCTTAGAGAGAAGGTCAGGGAAAACGCCCTTAGATATGCCCTGACAAACGCTTTGGAACACGAGGGAAAAGCCTTAGCGAAGCCTGTTCTCGGCAAGCTAATCTCAGAGAATAAAGACTTAAGGAGCCTCATCCATGAGGTGAAAAGTCTAGTCGACGAGGTAATCGAAGAGGTGAATAGGTTAAAGGTCGGAGAGCAGAAGAAGCTTCTAGAGAAACTCGGGGTACCGATGCCGTCTAGACCCAAGGTTGAGAAGAGGGAGAAGCTTCCACCGCTTCCAAACGTCGATAAATACGAGAAAGTTGTAACACGGTTCTCCCCCAACCCTGACTGCGTCCTACACCTAGGCTCAGCTAGAGCCATAATATTGAGCCACGAATACGCCCGGATGTACGGAGGAAAATTTATACTTCGATTCGAGGACACAGATCCGCGGCTGAAGCGGTCAGCCTTGAAGTTCTACGACTATATAAGGGAAGACCTCCTATGGCTCGGTTGCAGGTGGGATGAAGAGTACATACAGAGTGACAGACTCCCGATCTACTATGAGTATGCTGAGAAGCTAATCCGCCTAGGGAAGGCGTATGTCTGCACCTGTAAGAGAGAGGAGTTCCGCAGACTGGTTAACTCGAAGACCCCCTGCCCATGTAGGGGATTAAGTCCAAGCGAGAATCTCGACCGGTGGAACAGTATGCTTAACGGTGAGTACAAGGAGGGAGAAGCGGTCTTAAGGATTAAAACAGACATCGAACATTCGAACCCGGCGGTGAGGGACTGGCCGGCATTAAGGATAATAGACGTAGAAAGGTATCCGCATCCGAGGGTCGGAAGCAGGTATAGGGTCTGGCCCCTATACAACTTCGCCTGCGGGATAGACGACCACCTCATGGGGGTCACACACATAATACGCGGTAAAGAGCACCTAACAAACCAGATAAGGCAGACGTATCTCTACGAGCATCTCGGCTGGATCTACCCTGAAACCATACACTACGGCCGCCTGAAGCTAAGCGACGCCGTGCTGAGCAAGTCTAAGATAGTCGAAGGCGTTAGAAGCGGACTCTACAGGGACTGGAGCGACCCTAGACTTGCAACACTAAAAGCCTTGAGGAGAAGAGGGATACAGCCGGAGGCAATAAGGAGGATGATCTTAGAGGTCGGGCCTAAGCCTGTCGACGTAACCTTAAGCTGGGAGAACCTCTACGCGCATAACAGGAAGGCCGTGGACCCGCAGGCTAACCGCTACTTCTTCGTAGAGAAACCTATGAAACTGGTCGTTCAAGGTTTACCCCACGCCTTCGACGCTGAGATCCCGCTTCACCCTCAACATCCTGAGAGAGGTTTTAGAAGGTTTCATATAGAAGCTAAGGACGGAGTCGCAGAACTCTGGATCTCAAGGTCAGACTTGGAGTTGATTAAGACTAAGGGTAGAGTACGGCTTATAGGACTCTTCAACCTCGAGGTGAAGGAAAACACTCTAGGATTCTTGGAGGGAAGGTTCCTACACGAGAGCTACGAGGAGGCTAAGAAGGAGGGTATACCCCTAATACACTGGATACCCTGCCACAGCGGATTCTCCACCAAGGTAATCATGCCGAACGCGACCGAGAAGCTAGGTTTAGCCGAAGACTCCTGCAGGAGACTGAAACCAGATATGGTCATTCAGTTCGAACGCTTCGGTTTCGTTAGAGTCGACGAGGTCAAGGACGATCTCTTAACGGTCTTCTACGCCCACAAGTGAGCTAATCGACGGAAGACTCTGAGGTCAACACTTCAGCTGTTAGTTGGATAAGACGATTGCTTGAAAGGTTCTCGGAGCTCATGGTAGAAGACCGTCTTAGCTTAGGATCATGTTGCTGGGCATACGTGAAATCCGAATTCAGAATCACTAATGAGGTGAAGACTTTGGATGCATGCTAGCTCTCCAGCGTTGGGTCAGAGGAGGTTTATCGACTGAGATGCTTCGACAGCCTTATAGCAGCTTTCACACCAACGCTGGATCATCAAGCAGTCTCACACGATAAATCCGTTGAATAGAATATCAAAACCTGAAAGGAACGAGTAAGTCAACTAACTAAGCTCTTCAATTTTAGACTTTGGTTAGAATTTTTTGACTTTCCGTTTAAGTTTTAGATCTACCTTATAATAACAAGTGAGACTCTAGGATGGAATGCTACATCTAGCCCAATCGATAGGGTTACGTTATTAAAGGTAAAATTCGAAAGGTTCTTAAGGGAGGTAACAAAAAATAAAGAGGAGTTAAACGGGGGTGAGGCGATGTCTAAACCGTTCTACGTGAAGTTTGAGGTCCCGAAGGAAGTCGCGGACGCAGCCTATGAAGCCCTCCAGATAGCGAGAGACACAGGATCCATAAGGAAAGGAACGAACGAGACGACTAAGGCTGTCGAGAGGGGGCTAGCGAAGCTAGTCTTGATAGCTGAGGACGTGGAGCCGCCTGAGATAGTAGCTCATCTACCACTGCTATGCGAGGAGAAGAAGATACCCTACGTCTACGTTCCAGACAAGAATAGGCTGGGGAAGTCTGCTGGTATAGACGTAAGCGCTGCTTCGGCATGCATAATCGACCCAGGCGAATCTTCAGACCTTCTGAAAGAGATAATCTCTAGGGTAAACGTTCTTAAGGGTGGTAGCAAGGAGAGTTGAGCGAGTCATCAGAGGAGCTTACTCCAGCAGAAGTCATTCAGATAGTAGGAAGAACCGGTGTAACAGGCGAGATAACACAGGTTAGAGTCCGGATCCTCGCAGGAAGAGATAAAGGTCGCATAATCTCCCGAAACGTTAAGGGACCCGTGCGTGAAGGCGACATACTCATGTTGAGGGAGACGGAGAGGGAAGCCAAGAAGATCCGGTGAGAAGGGTGGTTTTAATTGCCGAGGACCTATAAATGCGCCTTCTGCGGTGGAGAAATAAAGCCGGGGACGGGAATGTTATACGTCAGGAACGACGGGGTACTACTGTGGTTCTGTTCGAGAAAATGTAGAAGCAGCTCGCTAGAGCTTAAACGTGACCCAAGAAAGATCCGTTGGACCGAGTATTACGGAAAGGAAGAGAAGGGGAAAGGTTAAACAGTCTATACTTAACTTTTTACCTCCGACTGGAAACGTAGAAAAACACTTTTTAAATGGTGAAGCCCCTCCTTTAATTAGTTTGACTGCATGAGGTGATACTCCGCGGATAGATGGAAGAGGAGCAGTAAAACATGCCTGTGAGACAACCGATAGTAGCCGTGTTGGGGCATAACCTAGCAGACATGTCTGCTAGGTGCCAGTCGACACGGGAAAAACCCTTCTCCTAGACAGGATTAGGAAGAGTAGCGTCCAGGCCCGTGAGGCCGGAGGGATCACTCAGCATATAGGGGCCAGCTTTTTCCCAACCGAGACTTTAATCGCAGTCATTAAGCCCATCATGAAGGACGTAAAGTTTAAGGTTAAGATACCGGGTTTACTTATCATAGATACTCCCGGCCATGAAGCGTTCGCGAACCTCAGGCGGAGAGGTGGAGCCGTAGCAGACATAGCGATATTGGTTATAGACGTTTTGAAGGGTTTTGAGGCGCAGACTTACGAGTGCATAGATATATTGAGGGAGAGGAAGACACCTTTCCTCGTCGCGGTTAATAAGATCGACAGGATACCTGGATGGAAGCCTTATGAGGACGAACCTTTCATCTTCTCCGTAAAGAAGCAGGATAAGTATGTGGTCGAGGAGCTTAATAACCGTCTTTACGAGATAATGGGTTCCTTCTCTGTTCTCGGGTTTAGGTCTGACCGGTACGACAGAATAAAAGACTTCACAAGAACAATTGCCTTGATACCTACGAGCGCTAAGACCGGTGAGGGCATACCCGACCTTATCAGCGTGCTTATAGGCTTAACCCAAGCATACTTGGAACGTAAACTTCAGGTCACTGAGGGGGCGGCGAAGGGAACCATACTGGAGGTTAAGGAGGAGACGGGGCTCGGGGTAACCGTGAACGTGATAATCTTCGACGGGGTCTTGAAGAGGGGGGACACTATAGTTCTGGGAGGGAAGGAAAGGCCTATAGTCACTAAAGTCAGAGCTATACTTCTCCCGAAGCCTCTCGACGAGATAAGAGACCCTAGAGACAAGTTTACCGACGTCGAGTCTGTAAGCGCGGCAGCCGGAATAAAGATAGTTGCACCTGATCTGGAGGATGCTCTGGCGGGATCCCCCTTATACTCTGTTCCAGAAGAAGGGAAACTAAAAGATTACGTGAAGACCGTGGTAGAAGAGGTCGAGAGAATCAAGATATCCACGGAGATCGATGGAATCGTGTTGAAGACCGACACGCTGGGTTCCTTGGAGGCACTAATCGAGAGTTTAAGGCGGCATGAAGTCCCTGTCAGGCTAGCCGACGTAGGAGACGTCTCGAAGAGAGACGTGATGGAAGCTTTAGTCGTAAAGGAAAGGGAACCCCTCTACGGAGTGATCTTAGCGTTCAACGTTAAGATTCTACCCGACGCCGAGTTAGAGGCAAACAACAGGGGAATCAAAATCTTCAGAAGCAACATAATCTATCACCTCCTAGAGGACTACCTTAGCTGGTTTAAGGAGCAGCAGGATAGAAGGAAGATGGAGGAGTACAGGAGGTTGATTAAACCAGCGAAAATACGTATCCTACCGGGATACGTGTTCCGGAAGGCTAAACCAGCGATCTTCGGTGTAGAGATTTTAGCCGGGTCTATTAAGCCGAGGGTCCCCTTGATCACCGAGAGAGGGCGTGATATAGGAGAAATATCCCAGATCCAAGATAAGGGGAAACCGATATCTGAAGCGACCGCAGGGATGCAGGTCGCGATCTCGATGCATAAGCCGATAATCGGCAGACACGTGAGGGAAGGGGAGGTTCTCTACGTGAGAGTCCCCCAAGAACACGCTAAGATTTTAACTTCTAAGATGCGGGATCTCCTCTCAGAAGAAGAGGTTGAAGCGTTAAACGAGTATATGGAGATAGTTAGGCGTAGAATTCTCGGCGGGTGAATTAACTTTAAAATAGGCGAACTCTTAATATCTCCCCGAAAAGCGTGTAAGAAAGTTAGGAGAAGGGCATCAGACTAAAAGAGGCACCAGCTGACGAGGTGAAAGGAAGCCGTGAAAACGTTATTACAGAGCAAAGACGAACAGGAGAGGTTGAGTATTCTTGAAAAGTTTCTTAGACCTAAGTCTGTAGCGGTCATAGGAGCCTCTAGGACGCCTGGAGCAGTCGGACACGAGGTCGTTAGGAACCTTATAAGGTCTGGATATCCAGGCAGGATTTATCCGGTTAACCCTAAAGCCGACAAGATTCTCGGTTTAAAATGTTATAAAAAGATAGGCGAGGTGGAAGATGAAGTAGACCTTGCAGTAATAGCCGTTCCGGCTCTGATAGTTCCTCAAGTCGCCGAGGAAGCCGGAGAGAAAGGCGTTAAGTGCCTTATAGTGGTTTCAGCCGGGTTTAAGGAGGTCGGGGTGGAGGGAGCGGAAAGGGAGAAGCAGCTGCTCCACATATGTAGGAGCCATGGAATGAGAATGTTAGGGCCAAACTGCTTAGGCTTGATAAACACATCCACCCCAATAAACACCTCCTTCGCGAAGCAGAGCCCAATTAAAGGTGACATAGCGTTCTTATCTCAGAGCGGAGCTCTATGCACGGCTATACTAGACTGGGCTGAGAGAGAGAAGATAGGGTTCAGCAACCTGATCAGCTTGGGCAACATGGCGGACACCGACGAGACAGACTTCATCGAGCTACTGGCAAACGACGAGAACACTAAAGCTGTGCTCGTCTACATCGAGGGGATAAAAGACGGTAAACGTTTCCTTGAAGTCGCTCCTAAAGTATCTAAGATTAAACCTATAATAGTGTTTAAGGCAGGAGCCTCGGCAGCCGGGGCTAGAGCAGCGGCCTCCCACACAGGCTCTATAGCGGGAAGCATGGTAGCGTATAGGGAGGCCTTCAAGAGGAGCGGAGTACTGATGGTTAACTCGCTGGAAGAACTGTTCAACTTAGGGTTGACGCTTGCCTCACAGCCCACGCCTGAAGGCAGAAACGTCGCTATACTGACAAACGCTGGCGGGCCAAGTATAGTCGCGGCGGACGCTGTATCGAAACATGACTTAAACCTTGCATGGCTGTCGCCTACAACTATAGAGGCCTTGAGAGACAAACTTCCGGCGGAGGCTTCTTGGATAAACCCGGTCGACGTCCTAGGGGACGCTCTAGCGGACAGGTACGGGTTTGCCCTCGAAACCTTACTGAAAGACTACTCCGTCGACGCAGTCATCGTGATATTAACTCCTCAGGCCATGACCCAGCCCTTAGAGACTGCTAAGAAGATAATAGAGATGCGTTCCAAATTCCCGAATAAGCCCATCTTACCAGTGTTTATGGGTGGAGAGAGCGTTAGAAAGGCTATAGAACTACTGTCTCGAGCTGGTATACCGAACTTCGAGTATCCAGATAGAGCGGCGGATACGCTTGCTGGAATGATAGAATATGGAGAGTACCTTAGAAGCAAGCGTGTCCAAGAGATCCCTCGATTTAGGGTGAGGAAAAGCGACGTGAGAGAGATCCTCGATAGGGTTAGAAGGGAGAGGAGAGTCAACCTCCTGAGCGTGGAGGCTAGAGAGGTAGCGAAAGCTTATGGTATACCGGTTCCTGAGTACGGGTTGGCTCAAGACAGAAGGCAGGCGGTCGAGATCGCACGTAAAATAGGATACCCTGTCGTGATGAAAGTCGTCTCACCCCAGATACTACATAAGACGGATATAGGAGGCGTAAAACTAAACCTCAGGTCAGACAAGGAGGTAGAGCTAGCCTTTAACGAGATAATAAGGAACGCCTCGATATTCATGCCCGACGCAAGAATCTTCGGCGTCGAGATCCAGAGGATGGTGCCTCAGGGAAAAGAGGTTATAGTAGGGATGCATAGAGACCTCCAGTTCGGCCCCCTAATAATGTTCGGGCTCGGAGGAATATATGTGAATCTGATCAAGGATGTCTCTTTCCGTCTAGCCCCCATATCAAGGGAGGAAGCCTACCAGATGATCTTAGAGACTAAAGCTTACGCCTTACTTCGCGGTATACGTGGAGAACCTAGCTCAGACATAGACTCTGTAGTCGAAATCATCTTGAGGATCTCGCAGCTAGCTATGGATTTCGAGGAGATAGATGAAATAGATATAAACCCGATCTTCGTATATGAGCGTGGTAAAGGATCCATCGCTCTAGACGTGAAGATGACTATAGGAAGTGGATGAGAGTTGATCGTCCCAAGTTTATACGTCACTTCTGCCTCGAAAGACTCTATCGGGAAGACCGCTCTATGCTTAGGTTTAGCGTTAAACTTCAAGGACCTTGGCTTGAAAGTGGGATACTTTAAGCCGATTGGGTGGGGAAACGTAAAGGAGGGTGACAGGTTCATCGACAGCGACGCCCTTCTCATGAAGTATGCGTTAAAACTTAGAGAGAAAGCGGAAGTTTTAAACCCCATAGCTCTGGGTTATAGATATCTTGAAACATGTCTCGAAGTAGACCGTCAAAGCCTCCTGAAAAAGTTGAGAGACGCCTACTCTGAGGTATCTAAAGATAAAGACCTGATGATAATAGAGTCTCTACGCGAACTCTGCTTAGGATGGTCGATCGACCTTTCAGCCGTGAAGATAGCTAACATTCTTCAATCCCATATCCTATTCGTATCTTCAACCTGTAGGGACGAAGCGCTAGACGAAATCTTGTGTAACGCATACCACTCGAAGACTGAAGGAGCGAAACATGTGGGGGTAGTCTTCAACAGTGTACGAGAGGAGTCTGAAGAGAGGATAAAGAGGCTGGTTGTACCACTTTTAGAGAAGAGAAACCTACACGTTTGGGGAGTCATACCATATCATTCTACGATAACTGCTCCCACGGTGGAGGAGCTAGTCAAAGTTTTAAACGGAGAAGTACTGGTTGGCGAAGAGAACCTCTCCAACGTAGTGGAAGGCTTTCTCATCGGAGCTATGAGGCCGGAAAGCGCCATAAGCTACTTTAGGAGGTATCCGAGGAAAGCCGTCATAACTGGTGGAGACAGACCCGACATCGCCTTAGCAGCCATGGAAACAGACACTTCGGCGATAATCTTAACAGGGAACCTACATCCAAGAGTCAGGGTGCTCGCTAAAGCCAAGGAGAAAGGAATTCCGATAGTCTTAGTCTCCTACGACACCTACACGACCGTACAGAAGGTTCAAGA
>CAZVJZ010000022.1:0-16057 GCA_964627655.1 uncultured Candidatus Bathyarchaeia archaeon | reverse complement strand
CTCCACTACTATGTCTACGCCTGCGTCGCCTAGGTTTCTAACGTATCCTCTTAGCCTATTCTTTACAGCAGTTCGATATACGAAGGGTCTGAAACCTACCCCCTGAACTATGCCTGTGACTCTGATCTCCGCGCGCAATGTCTGCAAGCCTCAAAACCGTGAATAGGGCTATCCGTAGTGTTAAGCACAGCTAACCCAGCTATAGAAATAGTTTTCGTTAAGCTATAGAAATGCTTTAAAGTTTTAGCAAAACTTTTTGAGCTCTATTCTCCAGGCCTCTTTACGATCACTTCTTTCTCGACCTCTGTCTCTCTCCTCTCTCCCTCTTCAAGATCCGTTTTAATATACCTTGCTCCCGGGCATCTATGTTTCTCTGGAAGATGATGCTCGCTGCAGTAGCGTCCTCCACACCTTCTACATCTGAAGAGTAGTTCCTTAACAGGCTTCAAGCAGTAATAACAGAAAGAGTATATGGTATCTTCAAGTTTAAGGTTTTCTGGCGGCATCTTAACCCCGTGAATACACTTATAGAGCTCTGAGGCTATCCTCTCCACGACCCTCCTGTTGACCTCGTCAGGAGCGGAGGGCTCAGGAAGAAGAAACTTAACTTCTCTCCCATCATACTTCACGAAGACTTTTATCAAGTAACCCTCCTCCTCTAACTCTGCACGCCATCCAGCTCCTTCACCAACCTCCATAAACCCGTACTTTCGGAGGAAAACGCTTACACTCGAACGTGGCGCTTCGCCTAGAAGCATCGTAAACGTCGAACCCTTCAACCCCTTCAACCCGCCTCTTTAACCCTTCAATTCTAGGAGGCTATCTATTCTGGTTTATTCATACTTTTTTACTTTTACGTTTTCTTTTAGCAGACTAAAATTTTAAATTTTTAGAAACCTAAACTTCTGCCTTGGAACCGGATTTAACGGTCTGGAGGAAAAGGAGATTTGAAGGTAAACGTTGACTTAGAGGTTGCCTATCGGCTGCTACATCCGAGAAATACCGTGCTAGTTTCATGCATAGACCGGTCTGGGAAAGCCAACATACTCGCCATAGCTTGGTGTATGCCCGTCTCTACCAAGCCTCCACTCGTCGCAGTTAGCATCTCACCTAAAAGATATTCCCACACTTTAATAGAGGAGACCGGAGAGTTCGTCATAAACATACCAACCATGGAGATCCTAAAAGAAACACTCTACTGCGGAAGAGTTTCAGGAAGGAAAGTCGATAAGTTTAAACACTCCGGCCTAACATCGGTTGAATCTAAAGTCGTTAAACCCCCGGCGATCAAAGAGTGCGTTGCTCATCTGGAATGTAAGCTCTACAAGAAGGTTCCAGCCGGAGACCATACAATATTCATAGGTGAAGTGGTCGCATCATACGCAAAAGAAGGAACATTCGAAGAGTCATTCGATATAAAGAAGGTTAAACTAATCTACCATATAGCCGGAGACCGCTTCACTACGACGAGCGAAGACGCCGTCACGCCGAGCTAAACCTGACAAGAATCGAGTTCATAGCTAGAGCCTCAGACGAAGAGCCGATAATAAGCATCCAACCGTGTTGCGGAATCGGATACGGCTGACCATCTTAAGCTTAGACTTCTCCGTTTTCCAACAGAACTATCAAAGGAAGATGTTGAAGAGCCTCTTTAAAAGTAACCGACGTTGTGAATCTTCGGCCTATATAGAACCCGAAAATAGACTGAAGGACCGTCGATCAAACCCCGTTTATCAAAACTGTCGAGTAACCTCCAGAACTATTCCTGCGGCTTCTGCTCCCTTCGCGCCTTCGATAACAAACCTTCCGAGTTCAGGTATGTCGGAATACTTTTCTAGACATAAAGCCTCCTCTGCCGTGAATTCTATCTCCCCCACGGCTTGGTCTTCTAGAATCCTAGGATTTTCTGCTTTAACCGTAAGGTTCACCGGGTCTATCTCGTTCAGTATCCTCTGAACTCTACACTTCTTTTCAGCCGTTCCGTAACGAATGATTACTTCTTCCCCTTCTCTTATTTGGATGTCTGAGAATAAGATGACCTCTGCGATAAAAGACCTGACTTTTACAGGCTGCTTTTCAGTATAGCTCAGTACCTCACCTCTCTCGACGGCGTCTACACTGTCTACTATGAGGCCGACCGACTCTCCAGGCTCAGCTTTTTCCGTGGCTTCTCCGAAAGACAGGATCTTCTCTAGACACCCTGTCTTTCCGGATGGGTTAAAAACAACTTGTCTTTTTGGCTTGAGCACTCCGGTTTCTATCTTACAAACGATAACTCGTCTACCGTCTTCGTATGGATAGACGTCTTGGACTACGCCTCTTAAAGGCTTATTCGACGGAGGCGATGGCGGCACTATCTTTTCGTCTAGCGTCTCGATTAATGTATGCCCCTTATACCACTCCATCTTTTTGGATTTCTTGTAGACGTTATCTCCCTTTAAGGCTGAGACCGGTATCATAGGTACGTCTTGGTAGCCGAGGTTTTGAAGCACAGGCTTTAATTGACAGCAGGTTCTCTGGTAAAATCTTTCATCGTAGCCTACTTCATCCATCTTGTTGACCGCTACCACGAGCTGTTCGATACCAAAGGTTTTAATTAAGAATACGTGTTGTCTAGTTTGGTCTTGAACTCCGTCTTTTGCTGAGACCACGAGAACCGCCGCATCCGCTTGAGACGCTCCGGTTAGCATCTTCTTTATGAACTCTTTATGACCTGGGCAGTCTATGATCGTGTAAAGATGCTTCTCAGATTTGAACGGCGTTTGCATTATGTCGATCGTCAAGCCTCCTCTCCTCTCCTCCTCTAAGCTGTCGAGTAGGAAGGCGAACTCCAGCTCCTCTCTTCCAGCTTGCTTCAATTCCGCCTTGATCTCTTCGAGTTTCTCTCCCGATATGGCCTTGGAGTCGTAGAGTAGTCTGCCGATCAGCGTGGACTTTCCATGATCCTTATGTCCAACTATTACGAGATTTATTCTATGAGTGCTCACTTTTCGCTATACCCTCGGATTAGATTATAGAAGCTTGTTATCTGAGGTAGGTTGAGGCCTAATTTACGGTTTAACGAGTAGAAGCCGTTTGAGCTGTGGTCGCCGTATCTCCCCACAGCTTTCATTCCATGGTCTGATATTATGAGGATGAAGTCTTCTGAGGATTTGACTTCCCCTGCGATCTTGTCGAGCTCATCGTATACGACGGCCATCTTCTCAGTTAACCCGAAGCTGAGGTGCCCAATAGCGTCTGCAAGGTTAAAGTACCCGACGAGTAGAGAATTCTTCCCGAGCTCTCTGAAAAAGTCTCTCTTATTCTCTTCATGATTTCTCCATACGAGATTCTCATACTCCTCCACGGTCACCTCGTCTTCGAAGTATCCTTTCAGAAGCCTCCTCTCTTCCTCATGGTTTCTCTGCTTGTAGGAGAAGGCTGGTAGGTCTATAACTCTATAGTCCCGGAAAAACTTTAGGAAGGTCTGCTCAGGCTGCAGTTTAAACTTCCATTGGGTTTTTATCGGGATCTCTTTCTCCATGTTTCTCCCCGTCAGAAAGGAGGCCCAGAGAACAACGGTCCTTTCCTGAGTGAATCCCTTAAGGCTTGTTTGACCGTACTCTCTCTGCATTAAGTTTTTGCAGTCGAACTTTCGCACGCAATGGATGTCGAGTGCGTCTAGCGCTAGGATTATCATCTAGGGTCGCCTACATGTAGCCTAGGCTTCGAAGCTTCTGCATCATGTACGCTTTCTCCTTGTCTTGAGCCCTTCCAGCCCTTTCCGGGATCTTTGAAGTCTTTATCTCTTGGATTATCTCGTCTATCGTGCTAGCAGTTGATGGGATAGGCACGGTGCACGGCATGCATCCTAGGCTTCTGTACCGCTTCCCGTTTCTTGCGAAGTATAGCGGATTAACAGGTAGGTTCTCCTGTTTCACGTATTCCCAGACGTCTACTTCCGTCCAGTGTAGTAGTGGGTGTACTCGCATGTGGGAGAAGTCCTCTGAAGGCTTCACATATAAATCCCACAGCTCCGCCGGCTGGTCTTTATAGTTCCAACGGAAGTTCTCATCCCTCGGAGAAAAGTATCTCTCTTTAGCCCTGATTCCATGTTCGTCTCTCCTTATCGCTAGGATCAAGGCATCGAACTTCCTTTCCTTCAGTAGTCTTTTCAGGGCTTCGGTTTTAAGTTGTGTGCAGCACTCAAGTCTTCCCTTCTCCGGGGACATGCCGTTTTTCAGGGCTTCCTCGTTTCTCGCTATTATCAGGTCGAGTCCCCACTCTTTCGCTATCTCGTCTCTGAACCGGTATATCTCAGGGAACTTGTATCCTGTGTCTATGTGGACTACCGGGAAGGGGATCTTTCCGAAGAAAGCTTTTCTGCATAGCCAGAGGGTGACCGTGGAATCTTTTCCCGTGCTCCATAGGACGGCTAGGTTTTTGAATTGGGCTTTAGCTTCGCGTATTATCGATATACTCCTCTTCTCTAATTCTTGGAGTCGCTCGCTCATGGTGCTCTTCATACTCTTTCAGTTCACCTTAATTTATATTTAAATGTTATGGCAGTGATACTTCATTTATAGGTCGTTTAGTTATAGATAAATAGTTGTTCCCGCAATTCAAGGATGGGAGAAGTCTATGGTCGAGTACGTTAACATTCCGATTCCGAAGCCGCTTTATGACCGGCTTGCGGAGAGCTTGAAGGGAAGCGGCTACCGAAGCGTAACCGAATACGTAATCTACCTTATCAGGAGGAACCTCCCAGACTTAGAGTCTAAGGATATGAAGAGAAGGCTAAGAGCGTTAGGTTATATCGAGTAACTTCGATAGGCTTTTATTTCCTTCGCCTTAATTATTGATCCGTCTGGCTCGAGGAGTGGTTCAATATTGGAGAAGGAGAAGACAGGAAAGGAAGAATTCACGGAGGTCTCGATACCCACCTCGCTCTTCAAGAAGATAGAGGAGAGGATTAGGGGTACAGAGTTCTCCTCGGTTTCAGACTACGTTACATATGTTTTAAGGGAGTTACTGAACGAGGAAGAGGAGGAAGAGGTTTTCAGCGAGGAGGACGAAGAGAAAATAAAAGCTAGGCTAAGAGCGCTGGGATACATCGACTAACGTCTCTATAAAGTAAAATCTTAGATCAAGAGGTTCTGTCTCCACGGATTTCAAGCTTCCTAGAAATTATAGACCTGTCCATTAACACCTCCTTCTCTATTCGTTTTTAGCCTCTTTGAGGATTTATAGCTATGGCACATGAGTCCAGCAAAGTATGTAATCGGCTACCCGCCTTTCTCCTCTTTTTCATCTAGATTCGATGCACGTCTAAAAAGCCTCGCTTTTCGTCTCCGACTTAATTTAACTATTTCTGATAAGCTAGCTAAAAATATTATGGAGGATGATACTATTAATTATATATTGTAGGTTTCTGCATGTTTATCTTCGGTGAAAGTGCTTTTAATGAGCCGGGAGGAAGAGAAGAAACACCTGCTTAAAAGATCGAAGAGATTCTTAGAAACAGCGGAATATCAAATGGACAGAGGATTCCATGATCTTGCTGCCTTCAGTCTAGAACAGAGTCTACAGCTTTTTTAAAGGCGAAGTTGTTAGCTGAGGGAGTCGAGTATCCGAGAACTCACAGTGTTAGGGCCTTATTAGAAATCCTGTTAAACGTGGTAGCTGAAGATAGGAGGGATGTTATAAGGAATGTCTTGGAAAGGCATCTTTTGGAGCTCAGCGTGCTCGAGGACGCTTATATAACGTCACGATATGTGATGAGGAAGTTGAGAGGTTGTTAAAGGCTGTGAAGGAGATAATGAGAGATGTTGCATGACGTTCTGGTGGAAAGGGCGTTAAAAAGACATGAAGTATTCAGGAGGCTACAGGAACACCTTGCAGAGGGAAAATATAACTACTCAAGCGATATAGACATACTTGTAGTTACGGATACTCCTCCAGCTAAAGTTCTTTCAGAGCTCTGGAAGGCTGGAATAAAGGAGCCGTTCGAAGTTCATGTGCATCCGCCAGAAAAAGCAGCTCTTTATAAAGATAGGGCAAAGCTTTTGAGGATATAGAATCGTCGATTTAAAGTTGAAGTTATTAGCGTTTTTCAGAATATATTGTGGGCTAAAAGGGTTTGTTTTAACCTTCAACTTGCTTCAGAAGTTCGCTGACGGTCATCGCTTTAACTCCTGCTTCTCTTGCTTTGTCCCTTAATTCTCTGTCTCCCGTGACTAACGGAAGGTTCCTCTTTTTAGCTACTTGCAGATACGAAGTATCATAGAACGTCAATCTAAGCTCTGTGGCAAGTCTCATTACTTCCTTAAAGTCTTCGGACGATCTTATCTTCGCCGCCTCGACGACTTCGAGGACCTTTGCCAATTGCCCAGCCCTGTTTATACCTTCTTCTAGACTTATGAGATTTTTCAGTGCACACTCCTTCCAGATCATGTTTCCAAGCTCATAGAAGGCAAGGTCTAACGTGAAGTTTCCTTCGAGAACGTCGACGGCTTCTCCTTTTAGCCTCTTAAAGATTATGGCTATGGCGCTTGAGTCTAAGACATGCTTCATCGTTTTTCCCGCATTTCCCTTATGCTTTTGACTATTTCTTCGTCAGATATCTTTGAGAAGAATTCTCCAAGGTCTGATGCGATCGCCTTAAGTTCCTCGCGTTTCCTCTTCTTTACTTCTTCCTCAAGCGCCCTCCTTAAGACCTCGCTTACGTTGACCCCATACTTGGCCAGCTCCTCCTTAAGTTTCCTTGAAACCCGTACGGTCACGGTAACATCTTTCATAAAACATCACTGTATAGACATAAATGTGACACTATATTAGCGTTACCATTAAAAGATCAACATACTTGTATAGAGGGCGCTGCAGTAGAAAATCACCGTGGAGTATTCTTCTTCAAGTCGTTCAAGAAGTTGAAGTCGGCAAAAGGGTGAATAGGGTAAGAACTTCGTTTTTAAATAGATTTAACTTTGTGATTCTCATCAAATTTTATTCTTAGTTTTTCAGCCTTCTTAACTATGCTTGAGAAGCCAAAGGAGGAGAAAGAGTATGGAGAAGCTAAATTACTTAAGGAGAGGTGTGGTACTACCTTACTCTCCTTCTCTTTTGGGTTTTGGTCTCGTTAGGCCATCAGCGCGTGGATTACTAATATGTTTTTCTAGATGGGCTATCATGTTAAAAGCGTGTTCTGGGGAGTTGAGGCCGTCCTATAGCTTCTGGAATATAAGTGAGTGTTTGGTCTTTTTGATATTATTTTTCTTTTGCAGGCTCGGTAAGCTTTTGAATAAGGTATGCGTTGCAAATTAATAATGATGTTGGCATCTTTATGTAGCGGGACACGGCGAATAAGCTTGGGAGAAGTTAGGATTTATGTTCCCACAGAGCCGGAACTCGTAACGGGCGAGGTTCTATTAGGCAGGGAAATCGTCAACGAGAGAATAAAGTCCTTAACGATGAATTTCCATAAAGGCCACGCCGCAATAGAGCTCTAGCTTCAAGAGAATTTAAGGGCCTTTCAAGCAGATGTTGATGGTGTATTCCTTGAGGGTGTGCGAAAGCGCCCACGCACGTAGCCATATGCTACTCATGCATACTGGTAGCAGTAATGGCAATCTACAGATGGAAGGCCGAAAACGGCCGACAGCCTGGCAGTGTTCACCTACTAAAATCAGGAAACAAACCCATCATGTTTTCGTCAATAACGCCAAAAGGCTTTAACAAAATTTTGACAGGCGATTAGGCTGAGAAATAGTTGGGTAGGGCTGAAGAAGCGTTTATTATGGGAGCTGTTTTCCTTCTGTTCGAGTAGTCTAGTAAGTTGTTTGGTTAGATCATTCACACCTTCATTCTTGAGGGATTCGTTCCTTTTCGTAGCTCTACTTCTGCGGCTGCTGCGATCCGCTTTTCAGTTCGTTGCTTCTGTGAGGAAGATTATCTCTACGTTGAAGGGCCTCTTTTTCATTTCCTTTTTGAGTTCTTTTTCCCTTCTAGCGAAGACCGCCTTGCTTCTTGTGATCTTGGCCGTGGCGATGCAGCTGCAGTCACCTAGTGAGATCGCTCTCTCGCATTTTAGTCTTCCGGCCTCGAGGGCCATTCTCTCTGTATTGTTTACTTCGATCATCCTGGAGTTTAGCATAGCATTCATTTTTTCTACTGCGAATTTTAACCCTTTGAGCCTGCAGATTACATAGAATATTTCGGAGATTGTATAGAGGGAGCAGTATACTTTCTCTCCAGCCTTTAATGTTTCGAAGTATTCCTTTAGGATGCGGCCAAGTTCTGTACCCATCAGATATTCTATTAGGGCGCTAGCGTCGAGTGTGATATCTCCCCGTAGAGTCTTCAAGGTTCTTCTCCTCCTGAGCTCTGAGTTCTCTGAGGATTTTTCTTGCTTCCAGCGTCGGACCTAGGCATCCGAAGAGTGAGAGTAGTTTTTCCGCGTCTCTCTTCTTGGCTCTGTAAGTCTCCAGTAGGAATTTTATTGCCTCGCTTAAGGAGACTCTTCTCCTCATTTTGGATTGTAGCTCGGCGGCTACGGTGAAGAGCTCTCTTTTCACGTCCTCTTCGACTTGAATGGTCGACATAATGAACACTATTCTTCTATAGAAATTATAGATTATATAAGTTTTAATGTTGCTGTAAGGATTCTATGCAGGCGATTAGTTTAGCGAATTCGTATCTGTTGATTTTACGTTGCTTCTGTGAGATGGTATACTCCAGTTTTTTACTTTATTGCTTCTAAGACTATTTGGCTAGCTTCTGTTTTTAGGTGGTTTATCCGTCGGTTCGGTTAGTATTTTCTGCTTCTTCGCTCTCAAATTTCTCTTTTGAGATGTCTATTTGCTTTCTGTTTTCTTTGTGGGTGTGGGGTCTATTGCCTCAATCTTTAGTTTAAGTCTGGCTCTATCGCCAGCCCTAAATCCATCCTTCTCACGGATATTCTTCGAATATCATTTTGAGAAAATCCAAGCTAGCTTCCTTCTAATGCGTTTCTGTGCTACCTTTTTAGGTTCTTCGATAGACTTCTTTGACTTCACGCTTCCATTTTGTTGTTATTTGTAGTTTTGTAGGAAGACGATTCGGTATTCTTTGTTTAGAGCATCTATCTTTCCTAGCATTTCTTTTTCGGGTTTTTTAAAGAGGGCTTTGCAATCGTACGTTTTCGATGCTGCTAGGACGTAGCAGTCTGTTAGGGCGAGTCCGTAGCTTAGTTTTGCTTTGCCTGTTTCTATGGCTAGGTTTACGTCCTCGCTTGGGATTATTGTTGTTGGAAGTCTATATAGCCATTCGATTAGTTTTGAGGCTACTGTCTGCGAGCTTTCGATTTGGAGTTTTTGGTATATTTTCGCGGCTACATAATATGTTTCGGCCAGTATTGGATGAGGCAGTACGACTTCTAACTTGCCGTTCAAAACAGCTAAAAAACGGTCTTTGCCTGTTGGTGAAGTTCGCCCTTAAGGTCTATGTATTCTATTATGACACTTGTGTCCATAACGACTTTAGGCAATTGAGACACCTAAGTCTCTGAGAAGCCTCCTTGATTTGTCGCTTGTTGTCTTAGCTTCATTTAACAACTGCTCCGTAATCGTTGAGCCTGCTTCGATGAAGGTCTCTTTTGGAGGTTACTGCAAAGCCTCTAAAATTATTCTTTTTCCTTCAACTTGCACTTTAAGGACGGTGCCGGGGGTTAGGCCAAGTTTATCTCTGGCTTGTTTAGGGATGACTACTTGACCTTTTTTAGAGACTACGGTTTTTGACATAACGTCGCCGGTTAGATGTAAGAATTTAATCTTACTTAAGTTTTACCTGCTAGTAGGTCTGAGTATATCATAAGGCTATTAGGGAGATTAGAGAGTTTGTTAAAGGTTTCTGTGGTCGGTTTTAGGTCCTCTCAAAGGTAGGGGATGTGTGGGGATATAACTGGCTAACGCCGAGAGTTTTGTCGGAAGACGACTGAATGAAAAGGAGAAAATCTTACTTGCTTGGAAGAGACTATGAGGCAAAGGAGAGCGGACTCTCGAGGAAGGACCTCTTGAGTTTTATGGCGTTTCAGCCGAAACAGACGAAGAGGTCTTGTAAAGGGTCAAAAATTCTCCAAACGTTGATGAATAGTTACTACAGGGGTCTTGACGACGGTTCCTCGCTCTTCGTGAGTCTCTATGTCTGTTAATATGTGTGTAAGACGAATGGTTTGAAGTTAAGTGTCGCTTCTTCTTTATCGTTTTCCAACGTCTCCTTTACGCTTTTAACTACTTCTTCGTCGGGTATCTTCGAGAAGAACCCTTCAAGATCCGTTGCTATCGCCTTGAACTCCTCTTCATTTCCTACCCAACTCTCTCATTAAAACCTCACTTACGTTAAACCTGTGTTTGGCTAGCTTCTCTTTCAGCTTCTTTGAAAATCGTACTGTTATGGTGAAATCTTTATAACACATCACTATACTATGTAGACGTAAATGTAGCACTATATTAATTATTGAGACTATCAAAAGTTCAACATATGTGTTGAGAGCGTTGCGGTTGAAGGTTTGTAACGAAATGAAACCAGCCGATAGGATAAAAATTTGAAGGTTGCATCGGAGTAGTCCTCTCTTCGGTGATCATTCTAGAAAATTAGTAGGGGTGTGATAGGTGGGTACTTCGTTTTAAAATAGATCAGCCTTGCTTGTTTTTATCAAATTTTTGTTTTTCTGGATCTTTTCAACTTTTTAATTTTTTCCTTTAACTTCTTTTTATAGGCTTCTGCGTCTGGTTTGGTGAATCGGGTTGGTAGGTAAGTATCTTTGTCGAAGACCTTCATTTTTACGTTTTTAACTCTTAGCCATGGGATTTCTAGGGTGTAAGGACTCTTGACTCCATGACTGTATTTACCGTTTTCTCCTAATAGTTCGCCGTGGTCTGAAGTGATTACTATTCGTTTGGACGGTCGGTGGTGTAGTAGTTGGCTGCATAGTTTGGCTGCGTGCTTCAAAACGATTTTTAGGTTTTCTATGTAAGCTTTTCTTAAACCGCTTACTCCGTATTTTCTCCTTATAGCGTCCATGGGCGAGGCTGGTGGCAATCTTAGCCATTCACGCAACTCCCATCCATTTTTAATGATTCTGGCTTTTACGAGTAGACTGCCAAATAGGTTTACTAACGCTTCATAGAGATTTTTATCGCGGTGAGCTTGAGTACCTGTTAACACTTGCCCGTATTTAGGGTCAGGAGTGGGAAAACCGACCGTTTTGAACTCACCTGATATGTAGGGAGCGTGAGGCTGTAGGTAGTGGATTATGAATTTCTTATGCGGAAACTTTTGGACTAAACTTAACGTGATTTTGTTGATCGTTTTGGGTGGAACTGTGCCAAGTTCTTCGTCCCAACCGAAATCCCATACGTCGATAACCTTGTAAAAATGTATTTTAGCGTTGAATCCTTTTATTTCCACCTTTGAGTTGATGTAGGGATTTCCCGATATGTATATCACATCAGGATAGTACTCTTTAAACGATTTCAAACACCACTCAAGCGTGCCTGAACCTAGTGAGACACGCTTCTCCAACTCTCCATCGAAATAGTTTTCCCATATAGCTGCGAAGTAATCGTATCTACAAGCATCTAAAATTATTAGATAATCCCATTCTTCCCTCATAACCTTAAGTATTTTACTACTCATTAGAATTTCCCCTTTAACTCGTCCATTTTCAGATTATTTTGTTTCTTCTAATAGTCTTTAAACGCGTCCTAATTCGTTCACGCTCTTTAACGCTTTCATACTTTATAGGTCTAACAGCGGGTTTGCTGCCTCTTCCGAATATTTCTTTTCTAACATGCCCGTCCATATAGTCTGGAATAGGCAGACCTAGTATGTGAAGAACTAATGGAGCGATGTCCCATGTGAAGAGATGTTCTTTAAGCCTGATGTCCCGGCTGATGTCTGGGCCATAGGCGATAAATATGCCTGTAGGCCTATGGGTGCCCGACCTTATGTCGCCAAACTTAGACGGGTCTGATAGAGGTGAGGAAACAAGTCGAGGGGATATCTCATAACCGTATTTGGGGATTAGATAGATATCTGCTGCTCGATTTGCGTATGGGCCCCATAATATATCTTTTCTTAGGTAAATGCGTTCGATTGGTTTTTCTCCGTTAAAGGTTAGTGAAAGTAATGCTTTGACGAGTGTGGAGGTACCCTTGTTTAAATCGGGGCTATTGATAAACAGACCACCATTTATTGAGGGATAAAGTATTTTGCTGTCTGTGAAATGTAGTGGTCTACTGTAGTTATCTATGGGAATGGAACGTTTTACTGAGAGTGGCGTAATTTTGGCTAGGAGATTATAAATTTTTAGTTTCGTTAGCGTAGAGACGAGCTTTGGGTATGTGATTCCAAATTTAGATAAAATGGTGGTTAGTAAATTCTGGTTTTCGGTTATTAAGCCTTTGTCTTTAAGCCAAGTATTTATGTAAAAGCATTTTTCCAGCGGTCCAAAGCCGTGGTCTGAAACGATAAGCATGTTTGCTTCTGTTTCGAGACTGATTATTTCATTAAGGAAGTTGTCTAAAAGCTTGTAATGTGAGCTTATGTATTCGAGATCGTTAAAGTAGAAGTGTTGCAGCCTGTCGGTTGAGGTGATAATGACTGCCAGTAATTGCCAATCGTAATTTTTACTGAGATACTTTGTTGTTTCTATGATTTTTCCAGCGAATTCTGAGATGAGCTGGAAGCCTTTATCCTTGTTTTCAGCTATTATTTTTTCGAATCCAAATGGTAAGTCTGGCCAGTATCCGTGAGAGACTTTTTCAACTTCGTCCATTATCGAGGTTGGATGAGCAAAGTTTCTGTTCTGAGTGGGGGTAGAAAAGCCTGTAAGCATTATTCCTTTGATTTTTTCTGGAGGGAATGTGACGGGTTCGTTAATTACTATTTGTTCTACGTTGTGTCTGCTGAGAATCTTCCATAAACTATCTACCATTCTGTGACGGCGGCTATTGACGATTTTATATTGTCCGTTCTCTCGGATGACGAAGTCTGTTACCCCGTGTTTACCTGGGTTCACGCCGGTGAATATGCTTGTCCAAGCTGGTAGAGTGTTAAAAGGTAAGGTTGAAATTAGGGTTGTATGGCATCCTTCTTTCAGGATTTCCGAGAAGGTGGGTAAATGTCCGTCGTTTATGAGAGGTTTTATTATGTTGAAGGTGCATCCATCTATTCCGATTAGGATTACTTTCCTTTTATCTATGGTTCTCTTTCCCTCCTGTTTTAATTACTAGGAATGTGATGTAACAGAATGCTAGGATGAATAAGTATGGGATAGTCTCTTTTAGTGCCTTTAGTTCGTCGAATTCGTAGAGAGGTTTAGGAAGATTTACTTTTCCGTCATAATCGAAGTTCTTGGCGATCGTATATGTATCTCCATATGCTCCTGTGAAAGCGAAGTGTCCTTCTATCTTGCAATCTACCCCTGACGCTCTCGTTCGTTTGTGAAGGTCGTGATAGGTATATAGATTAGTGAATAGTCCTGTTCCGTTTACTTTAATTTGTGGTTTTCTTAGTAGGACTGTGAGACTTTTGGCTTTTAGAGTTATGGTGCTTCCGCTTAGCGTATATGCGTTCCCGTCTTTGAGTGACATTATTAATTTTGTAGGTTTTCCCTCGAGATTTAGTATCACGTTTTGTAGCGTTGCGTTTATGTAGAAGGCTTTTCCTGGAACTATCTTCATAAGGTCCGCCTTAAAAGACCCTTTCTCAAATTTCATGGGGGAGATGTTTGACAAGTTTTCTGGAAGATTTATGGGCTTCTCATCGGTTATTATGTTTAAACTTTCGTTACCTTTGACTCTTATAATGATTGAGTCACATTCCCCTGTTATACTCCCTTGTATGTATGCTTCTTGGAATGCTGCCGTGTTTCCTGCATTGATAGGTTCTGTTTTGAACGTGTATGTAGACAGTCCTCCTAAAATCTTCCTTGTTATCGTTCCAAGTTTTTCGTAGAGGATGGTTGAACTGTTTTTGATGGACTCTATTATCGGGTAGAAGTTAAGGTAGGTGATCTTCACTTTAAAGGTCGATGGTTCCGTCGCAAGAAATGCTTCGCCGTTGCCATAGTAGGCTATTACGTTTCCCTTTGTATTTAAAGGCGTGACTTCCACTCTAGCCGGTAGATTCATAGTTTCTGACGCAAAGTTGATGGTTGAAACTTCCTTCGTTTCAAATTTCGGTTTAATACCTAGCATAACTTGAACTGTTTCACCATCTTTTAGAGGTATGGGGATCCTTACCTTTAATGTTAGTTCAGAATAGGCTGAATTATATCTCGTCAAGGTTGCGTAGCCGATTTTATGGCCTAAGATTTTGCTTGCTGGTTTTCCGTCTGGTAATAAATATTCCTTTATGGCTGTTGATTCATTCTTGTGAAGGTTTGCTATCGGAGTTTGCATGGTTGGTGTCAGGCCTACTAAATGGAGATTTTCGAGTGTACCGTGAATTTCGGTCTTCAAAGTCACACTCGCGGCTTTTTCGAAAGCGAAGCGGTCTATGTGGAATGTTCCTCCGACATTAAGGTTTGCACCAGAAAGCCTGAAAAACATTCTTTTAACGTTGTTCCATGTTGCGTTGTTCTTTGTGGCTTTTGAGAACTGTATCCCGTAAAGTGTATAAGAGCCATCGGCAACGTGCATTGGTAGGATTACTTTCTTCCATCCTTTCCAATCGTCGGTGAATTGGTACCAGAAGTATTTGGATGGGTTTTCTGTAGTTACTTGAATAACGTATTTAGTGCTGTCTCCTCTTCCATACCAGTAGAAGGTCAGAAAGTCGTAGTCTTCTAAGTTTGTGGGTTTTTCGAATTCCCATGTAAGTTGCCATTGTGCATAACTGCCTTCGCCGACCTTTATTTTTAGTGAGTCTCCTCCTGAAGCCTTTTCCTCTGGGTCGTCGAGCAGAGTAGGTGTCCCTATGTTCCCTTTTAAAGAGGCAGATGTCTTCCAAGATGTGGATGCTTTATCGTCTGTTAAGATTAGGCTGTTGTTTAAGGGCTTAACCTCGATGATGAATGGTGTAAAGAATACTCCTTGTATGTTTGTTACTGTGGTTTGGTCTGTGAACTTTTTAAGATACGCCTGACTAAAATTGGAAGAGATTAATGAAATGTTTATCGATGGATAGTTTATTTTTGCGAGTTCTCCGTAGTACCCGTCGAGATTTAAAACTATCATCCTACGGAAAGGCAGTTTTAGGTTAGTTTTTAGTTTTAATATTTTAGAAGCTAGGTTTTCGTTTGGGACGATTATCGTTTCGCCATCGTTTATTGTCTGTATGTCCGAAATGTATGAAGTGGTGTAGTTGTATCCTGCTGATGAGAGTATATCGTAGGCGTAGAGGTATTGCTGATCGCCCTTGCCTTCAGGTAGGACGAGGACTATTCTGCTTTTCTCGGTGGGTGGGGTAAAGGTTTTCAGGTAGTATATGGAGGCGTTCGCGTCATTAAAGTATGGTGAAGTCGATTTTAGTAGGTGATTTATGATGTAGCCTTTTTGATATTTGTCAGAGGATAGTTGGGTGTAGTCTCGAGATGTTAGATAAATTACGGCTGAGTGGCCGTCGGAGAATAAAGCGTTAAGTACGAGCTCAGGTGAGGTGGCTGGCCAGATATGATTTTTAAAGTATCCGATCCGCCAAGCGAAGGGTACGTATTCTGATACCTTTAATGAACGCCATGAATATGTAAGAAGATAAGAGCTTGAATTAAGTTCTTTCAATGAATCTATTTGATTTAACTCGTTTGTAGTGAGCATTACCTTTGGTGCGATAAGGGTCTGGTACTCTATACTTAGGGCTGTGGACATCATTCCTCCAATCACCAGTATAGATAACACAAGGGATAGCAGAACCGTTTTAGATTTAATTCTATTAATAATGTGGAGGGTTGAGATGGAAGATAGAATACATGAAGCGAAAAATGTTAATGGAATAATCCTTCTTTCCCAGTATCCGGAATCTACGTAATAAACGTTAATGTAAGTGAGTAGTCTTCCAAAAGTCATGGCGACAAAGAGAATTATTATAAAGATCGTGACTG
>CAZVJZ010000021.1:0-16167 GCA_964627655.1 uncultured Candidatus Bathyarchaeia archaeon | reverse complement strand
ACCTCAGCTAACTTGATCACGCTCAGCTTCCAAGGCGAGGTCGATGGTTAAAGCTTTCATTCCAGGAGATAGGTATCCTACTCTAAGTATCACCGGGAGTAGATGCATCCTCAAGTGTAAATACTGTATGGGCCATTACCTTACGGGTATGATCCCTACTCCGTCGCCTAAAACACTATACGACACGGTGAGGAGCCTATACAGGAACGGGGCTAGAGGAGTTCTGATAAGCGGCGGCTTCGACTCGGAAGGCAGGTTACCCATCAAACCTTTCCTTCAAGTCTTGAGAGACCTGAAGAGGGAGCTAGACCTCATCATAAGCGTACACTGCGGCCTCGTCGATAAGGAGGCTGCCGGCGAGCTGAGAAGAGCTGGGATAGACGTAGTAGACTACGAATTCATGGTAGACCCTGTCGTGATAAGCGAGGTGTCCGGTTTAAAGTCTAAGGGGCCGTCAGACTTCATAGAGAGCCTTCGATACCTGATAGAAGAGGGGCCTCCCTACGTTTCTCCCCACCTCCCCATAGGATTAAGGTATGGTAAACTCGGCGGGGAGTGGAAGGCGATAGAGACACTGAAAGACTTTGACCCCTACCTAGCAGTCTTCCTCGTCTTCATACCGACTAAGGGGACTCCGATGGCTGGCCTCTCACCGCCCGAGGAGACAGAAATAATCGCCGTGTTAGACTATGCTAGATCGAGGTTCCGTGAAGTAGCTGTAGGCTGCATGAGACCCCCTAAACTCAAATCCACTCTAGACCCGAAGCTAGTCGAACGGAAATTGGTGGATAGGATAGCTGTTCCACACAAAAGTATTATAGAGAAGTATCGACTCGAAGTAGTACATGCTTGCTGCTCGATTCCCAAGGAACTTATAGATAAATACTTTGCCGAGTAAACTCAAGCTAAGGGAGACTTGAGAAAAAATAGAAGATTTCCCTGCTTTACTCTATTCTTATCGGTTCACCCTTCGGCTTCTCCTTCTCCTTCTTCGGTAAAGTGACCTCTAGGACACCGTTCTTGTATGAGGACTTAGCTTTCTTAGGGTCGACTTTCGCCGGAAGCTCGACTTCCTTATAATATTTGCGTTGAGGAGTATCCACCGATATGGTTAGCGTATCCTCCGTTCCGTGGAGGTTTATGTCCTTCTTCTCTACACCTGGCAGCTCAGCGATGACTTTAACCTCGTTATCCGTCGACAACACGTCTACTAGAGGCTCCCTCTCTTCCCGTATGTCGATCCTAGGCCTCCCGGGGCCGAATCCAGGCTTTATGTTACCGAACTCAGTTATCTTAGGCTTGCCGTCCGGCCCTATAGTCATGCTGTAGCCGTAGACGAACGGCCCCCACTCCTGCACCCTAGTGCCGTCCGGCAGCACACGTTCCCGTGTGAGGTCTTTAGGCACCCTCCTCATCAGATCCTCGAACTCACGCTCCATCTCTCTGAAGATCTCGTCGATGTCCTCGAAGAATAGGCTCCTGAAGGGCCATCGTCGCCTAAACCATCTAGACCACCACTCGTCAGACAAAATAATCACCAAGAATTTAGTTATCCTAAGGTTATTTAAAAGTTAAATTTTTATCCCTCCTCCGTGATCGTGATCCCCCATAGCTTTCAGGGGCCCCTCAACCCAAAAATATGAATCTCGATAGGAGGGTCGAATCAAAGGTGGCTGGTAACCAGCGGTCTTTAGTCCTGCCTACGGTAGCCTTCATAAGCAACTCGATTTTAGGGATCTTCTCGATCACGATCCCGATCTATGCTTACGTCTTGGGAGCTACACCGTTCGAGATAGGTTTAGTGGGTTCATCGGTAGCTTTTGTATACAGCTTCGCACCCTTCATAATGGGAGGACTCTCCGACAAGATAGGTCAAACTAAGTCTATAGTCTTAGCCCTCTCCTCGATCGCCGTTCTCTCCGTCTTTTATACGCTGGTCAGCGACCCTGTCCTCCTAGCCATCCTAAGGGTCTTCGAGGGAGTGAGCTGGGCCATGCTATGGCCTGCCATAGAAGCTGGCACGGCTTCCCTAGGCGGAGACTTAGCGGAGGACCTTAGGCGTTACAACGTAAGCTGGAGCAGCGGGGCCACCGTAGGCCCGCTTATAGCAGGCCTCGCCATGGCCGTCTTAGACGTCTCCAGCGTATTCTATATAGCTTCGCTCATGGCTCTCCTAGCCTGCCTCTCGGCCTTATCCTCTACTCTGGCCTCGAGAGAAAAGAAGGTCGAAAGCGAGAAAGTAGACTTTAAAGATGCGCTGCTCACCCTGAAGTCTTCCACTTCACTATACCTGCCACTCACCTCAAGCTTCTTCTACTCCTTCATCGTATCTATAGTATTCACGTTCTTCCCTCCTTACGCGGTCTATAAGGGGATTTCTACGTTAGAGGTTGGCTTCCTAGCTTTTCTGCACGGTGTCTCTAGAACCTGCTCCTTCTTTCTCATGAAGTATATCCACGGCCGATTTAGAGAAGCTCTCCTACTCGGTTTGTCCACGCCTCTCCTTGGCTTCTCGCCTCTACTGATATACTTGGAGCTTCCTGCTCTCCGTTATCTAGCTTTCATCGTGATGGGTTTCCTCGTCGGCCTGATCTACTCGCCCTCCCTGCTTACGGTTATGCGTAACGCCAAATCTAAGACTGGGCTTTACGCAGGCTTGTTCGAGAGCACCATCGGTTTCGGTTACATGTCCGGCCCGTTGATCGGTGGCTTCTTCTCTGAGTACCGTAGAGACTATCCTTTTCTCTTCTGCGGTTTCGCAGGTTCAGCCATACTCATAGCTCAAACGGTGTTGAGGAAAGCGTTAAGCGAGAACCGGAAGATACAGGTTACGCATAAGTCTTAAGGTTGTATAGCTCCATGACCTCACGCCATAAAACCTCGTTTCTCAAGCATCCGATATCTGGAGCTGTTACGTCGCCGTTAAAGTAGCTGTACGCCCTCGCTCTGCATCCACCGCATATATTTTTCTGGACAGGAGCCGCATCTAACCTCCCTTCCGTCGACGATGTATGTTTTAAGGTCCTCCCTAGAACGCAGTTTCCATAGGAGGGGGTCGTCGTCCCAGATCCTCTCGGAATCGTCTTTGAGTATGTTTCCTAGCACGGTCTCCGCGTTAGTGGGGAAAAACACGCAGGGCTTGACGTCGCCGTTAGGCTCTAAGGCTATGTAGAGTCTGCCTGCACAGCATCCGCCTAGGAAATGCGCCACGTTCTCGACGCCTTTCTTAGCACCATAATGCGCTGCTACCGTGAATCGCTCTCCAAACCTCTGAGCTAGGTCCTTAACCACGCAGGCGTACTGCGGGCAAGTGCTGAAATAGCGGTCGACCTTAACGCTCGATTCGCCTTTTTCTAGCTCCTCCTTAGCCTTGAGATAGAGGTCGACTATCCTACCACCGATCGTCTCGAGGACTTTTAGCCTTTCCCTAGGCGTAAGGTCAAGTTCCACATAGGCTTTAGTCCTACCGGTCGGTATATAGTTGAAGTGCATAAACCTGGCACCTAGCTCCTCGGCCAGCTCAAGTATCTGCCCTAGCTCACCGAGGTTCTCCCTCTGAATAACCGAAGCTATACAGGTGTCTATGCCCTCCTTAATACAGTTCCGTACGCCCTCGACGGCTCTCTCGAAAGCTCCAGGCACCCCTCTAAACCAGTCATGGTTTTCAGCTGAGGCTCCGTCGACGCTGATCTCGACGTACTCGATCCCGCAGTGCTTAAGCTTAGCGGCTATTTTCCTAGTTATGAGGGTGCCGTTAGACGCTATGCTTATGTATGGTATCTTACCCTTAGCGTATGAGGCTACCTCGAAGAGGTCTTCCCTAACCAGAGGTTCGCCGCCTGAGAAGGAGAGTGCGGGAAGCCTGACGTAAGCCACTTCGGAGAGGATGTCTATAACCTTCTTCGCCTCCTCCGTCGAGACCTCAGGTCTTCTTCTCCCAGCATCCTCGTAGCAGTGTTTACACTTAAGGTTGCATCTATAAGTGAAGTTCCAGACTACTTCGAAGGGTCCTGCAGGAGTGAAGGGAGCCCGTACACCGTACTTACCTATCCCTCTCATCATTAAGGCGAATCCCTTGAACCATGCTTCTCCATATCTATCCTCTATAAACTGTCTACGCATGAAATCCCTATCCACGTGAAGAGCCCTACTCCCCAACTCATAAAAAGGGATAGCTAACCCTTCACAGACCCTTCTACACTTATCGCATAGTTCTAGCTCCTCGCCGAGGAATATCTTAAGAGAATTTATCAGAAGATTCCCGTCTTCGGGACAGTTATCTGTCGATGTACTGAATGATCCTCCTTAATATGGGATTAACAGTCTTCGAGAATAAGATGTTCTCTAAACCTAGATTCACCTTATCCCTCCCTTGACTCTCATCGACGGTTCGAATTGATAATAATAAAGATATTGTTCCTTCTTATAGAGGGAAGTCCTTAAAATAGTTTAACAGCTAAAAGGCTTTATGTTTTCATTTTCATGGAGCTCGAAGAGAAGACTCTTCTTAACATAGCTACGCACCTCCAGCCTTTAGCTCCCTCACATCTCTAAATCCGCTTACAGAAAGCCTCAGACTAAATTCTTCCAACCTTATAGGGAGGGTCAGCTAACTATTGGGGTCTAAACCAACTCTCTATAGAGCTCAGCATACTTCCTTCCAGTTTCTTCCCAACTGTACTTCCTCGCCTCCCTCAGCCCCTTCTCGACATAACGGGAACGAACATCTTCCCTAGAGAGACTGATCAACGCTCTCCTTAAGGCATTTAGGTCGTTAGGTGGAACTAGTATGCCGAAGGGGCCTACTACATCCCTTAACCCCGGTAGGTCTGTGGCTATCACGGCGCATCCGGCGGCTGCTGCTTCAAGCGTTACCAGACCAAAAGCCTCGTTCTCGCTGACGCTCGGTATAGCCAACACGTCGCATCGGCTATAGAACTCTCGTAGCTTCACGTCGTCTAGGTTCCCGTAGAAATACACGTTCTTTAGGGACAGCCTTCTAGCCAGAGTCTGGTATCTATACCTGTCTGGCCCGTCTCCGATTATGTGGAGGTTCAGGTCTAACCCTCTGATAGCTTTTAGGAGTATGCCTAACCCTTTGTATGGCCGCATCTGACCTACGAACAAGACGTTATATCCGTCTGTCTTCTCTCTACGGTTATGGAAGAAGTCGTAGTCTACACCCCAAGGTATCAGCCTAACCTTATCGGAGAACTTGACGAAGTTCAAGTATGAGGGTGTGGTGACCACTATCCTGTCTGCAAGCCCTATCATATAGTTCATAACCTTATTGTACAGTTTCGAGATAGGGGAGAGGTAAAAGTTGACTAGACAGTGAAAGGTGTAGACCAACGGTTTGTCTCTAGCTCTGGCCTTCACAGAGAAGAGGAAGTTATCCGAGAAGGTTGGGGTGTGTCCGTGGATGTTAACTACATCGTAGCCGTCTAGGTTCAAGGTGTATATCCTACCGAAATCATAGCAGAGTTTAATCTCACCGAACTTCCAATGTCGTATGTTCCTAGCAGAGACTACGTCGACCTTGCAACCGAGCTTAGAGAGCTCCCTACTCAAACATTCGACGGAACGAGCAAACCCGCTTCTGGTTGGAGGGGCCTCGCTGATTATATGCAGCACTCTCAAGATTGAAGAAAGATAATTCTGTTTGCATATTAAAAGGTTGTTTCTTTTACAGTCATTCTCCCCAGTTTATCGTTAAAGGTTTGGTTACTCGAAGTTTTCCTTCAACACGATTTTATGGTGTTCTTACCAAATTTAAGTTTAAGAAGGGTATAGATGAACGATAAGATTTCCCATAGATTTAGCTTGCTTCTCCCCCTCCTCCTATCCACGAACCTTATAGGTACCTCCCTAACTCTAAACCCCCTCTTAACTAGGCGGTAGAGCACCTCGACTTGAAACGGAAAACCGAGGTTTTCCACTTCACCTATAACCTTAACCACGGCGTTCAGCCTGTAGACCCGGTAGCCTGAAGTAGCGTCTTTAACCTTCAAGCCTAAAATCTTTCTGGCGAGAAAGTTAGCTACTCCGCTTATCGCCTTACGTGATAGACTCCACCCCTCTACCGATCCACCCTCCACATATCTGCTGCCGACCACGACGTCCGAATCTTTTAGCCCCTCGATTAGTTTAGGCAGTTCCTTTGGGTCGTGGCTTAAATCGGCGTCCATAACGGCCACATAATCCACCTCCTTACGGCTCGAGGAGGACACCTTAAAACCCCTAAGTATAGCTGTCCCTATACCGCCCTTCCTAGGTCTCTCCACGAGTGTTAGATTATCATATCTCCTCATAAGCCCCCTAACCACGGAGGCTGTGCCGTCCGGGCTAGAATCGTCTACGACTATCAACCATAGATCGAGGTTTAGAGACTCGAGTTCGCTTACCAGCTTCTCGATGTTCTCCGCTTCACAATACGTCGGTATAACTACCGCGATCATCGACTTTTCGAGCCATTAGCTGAAAGATGTTGTTTAAATGTCTTTTTATCTCCGGATCGACGGAAGGACAGTTTCTTTCACAACTCTAAAACAAGCTTCCGATAAGCGATTCTGCTAGCTCACGGTATTGGAGGGCGTTACTCTTTATCATCGCATACTCTTCCTCACAGGTTTTCCTTACAACCTTCCCGGGCACGCCGACTATTATCGACCTTTCAGGCACCACTGTGCCTTCGAGAACGACAGTTCCCATGCCGACTATGGAGCCTCCCCCGATCACAGACCGGTCATATATTATGGAGCCTATGCCGACCATCGAGACGGAGCCTATCTTACATCCGTGGAGGACTACTCCGTGGGTTACGCTTACATAGTCCCCTATCTCGACGCCGGTCGTACCCTTTACCTCACCGTCTTCATAGACCCATCCACCGTGAACCACGACGTTATCTTGGATATTCGAGTATCTGCCAACCCTGATCTTCGCGACGTCTCCACGTAAGACGGCTCCCGGGAAGACTGAAGCCTTACTCTCTATCTCCACGTCTCCGACGATGACTGCTGAAGGGGCTATCAAGGCGTCGTCGGCTATCTTGGGCGTCTTCCCCCGATATGGAATGATCGTCTCCATCATCCTCCATAGAGGGTTAAGTTAACGTTCTTCAGACGGAGGGCTCTACGACTACAGCCGTGCCTGTAGCCGAGATAAGGACTACTCCGTTAAATATGTCTGAGGTTTCGAAGTCTAAGCCTATCAGGGCGTTGGCCCCTATCTTGGAGGCTTTCTCTATAGCCCTCTGTAAGGCTTCTCTCCGAGCCTTCTCCATCTCTGAGGTGAAGGCGTCTACCTCTCCGCCGAGAGCCGTCTGTATGCCTGCAAGTATCCTGCCTCCTATCCCTCTAGTCCTAGCCGTTATCCCGGTTACGACGCCGAAGACCTTGGTGACCCTGTATCCCGGCACGTTCGGCGTAGTCGTTACGATGAATCCTCTACCAATACCCGTCGTTTCAGCTTCCGATACGAGTTTCCTTCCACACTTCCTGCAGAATACGGCTCCTTCAGGATTCTCTGTTCCACAGTAAGGGCAATAAACCATGACTACACACCGGAAGATAAATTCGACCGTGAGGTTTAAAAATCTTCTGCGGACCCGCTGTTTTAAGCTTCCCCAAGTCGTCTAGGTCGACCTCGGCTGAGGAACGCCTCCTCGACGGATTCGAAGAGTAAACCCCACTCTAGCCCTCGCTTTAAGCGTAAGAACCCTTTAATAGAACGCAGGTCTCCTTCAAATAAGTCTCGCCCCCTCGAAGTCCACGCCCGCTACATAGACCCCTCCTTTATGGGGCGCACTCTTTACAAGAATCCTCTTAACTTCCTCGACCTCCTCATGTTTAACTAGGCTAAACACCGTCTCACCGAGCATAGCCATACTAAACGTGTAGCCGTATCCGTCGAGGAACGATAAAGTTTCACGGACTCTATCAGACATGAGTTCTATCTCCTCGGCAAACCTCCTCGATAGAAGCATGAACCTTTCAGGCGAAGGAGAATCGATTAGCTCCTCCAGCAGCCTTGCACCCGCCATGTTAACCCTCCTCCTAAAAGACGGGTCGCTTAAAAGATCCTTGGTGGATAGCGGACCGAAGTTCAGGAATAAAACCTCGTATCCTTCCGCACCCGGTATCTGCGTGGTTTCGGCGACACCCGGAGCTCCAGGCGCAACTCCTATCCTGAATCCTCCGTAGAACTCGGCGGCTACGGTCCCTAAACCCGTTTTGCAACGGATCTCCGCTACATGAGCCAGCTTCGCAGCCTCCACCCTCGTAAGGCCGAGTTCGAGTGCCTCGTTAAGCGCTAGAGCGAGGCTAAGTGCTCCCGCGCCGCTGGACCCTATACCGGAGCCTATCGGGATGTCGACTATATGCTCGACGATCAAGTTGTAGCAGCCTTCCGTCATCAGCAGGGCTGACCTCAACACCTCCTCGGAGACTCTAGCGGACTCTGTCTTCTCACCGTTAATTCTTATCTCGAACGTGTTTCGTGGAGACTTCTCGACCGAGACCTTCGTCGTAACTCCTAAGTCTATCGTGACTCCCGCACCGCGTGAACCCTTAAGCAGGGGGTCCTCTGCCTCATCGCATATCTGAAAAATTCCTGTTATGTGTCCGGGTGAAAAGGCTGTAGCTATCTTCATGCGGCGACACTATCCTGGCGAATCGTAGTTTACATCCTCTATTCCTCTAAGGCTTGTAGTAGATAACTTTAACCTCAAAATCCTTATTAACGATCTAGGTAACTAGGTTTTCAGTAGGTGTCTGTTTTGATATTCATCAGCCGGGAAGTTATCGACAGCCTCTTAACATACTCCAGGACGGCGCATCCAAAAGAGGGTATACTACTTCTCCGCGGTGAGGAGAGGAAAGGAGACCTGTACATCGAGGAGGTAGTGATCCCTCCCTTGGCAACTCATGGGATAGGGTTCTCCTCTTTTCCCCTTCACCATCTTCCAATAGACTTCTCCGTCGTCGGGGTAGCCCACTCGCATCCGTCGGGAAGCTTAAGGCCTTCGGTGACGGACCTAAACCACTTCTACGGTAGTGTAATGGTTATAGTAGCCTATCCATACGCCTCTGAAAGGGATGTCGGTGTATTCGACGGTAAGGGGAGAGCGCTCGACTTCAAGGTCTTTCGGAGAGGCTCCGGCTCTTAATCCCTCCGACGACCTAAACCTTTTTCTATCAAATCTGTTAAAGGGGTCAATCATCCTTTAACGGTAAAGTTAACCTAACGAGGTTAAAGGTCGAGAATGAAGAGAGAGCTGGTTACGGTCTTCGGTACACACATGTTCGTCGAGGTATTCTTTCTCGTGCATCTAGCGTTGATACCGACCTTCATAGAAGAGTTCAACCTGAACCTGTTTCAAGCATCGTTAATAGCTACGATTCCTAACCTAGTGGTACTCCTATCGTATATGCCTGCAGGCTTCCTTGTCGACAAGATAGGGGCTAAACCGATGCTCCTGATAAGTATGGTGTTAGAGGGTGCAGCCGCGTTGTGTATAAGCCAGCTAAGAGAGTATCTCCCCCTGATATTGGCTGTCTCGCTGATCAAGGCTTCCTCCCCGATCTACCATACCTCAGGCTTAAGCGCTGTAAGCAAGATATCGACATCTGACTCCACAGGTAAGCTCATGGGTTTCCATAATGCTTTAGGTAGCTTAGGTGCAGCTTTCGGCCTCTTAACCCTCTCCATCCTAGGCGGAACTTTAGGCTGGAGGTCTGTCTACCTCTTTTGGTCTATCCCGATCCTGATGTGGTGTATCCCGATCCTGAAAAGTGAAGTGGAGAGATTCGAAGGGCAATCGAGTAGAGACTACGGTGAGAAGGTCTTCTTCAAGGATTTGAAGTATGTTCTAACCTTTGTCTACGCTTTATTCCTGCTTATAGTGGCTCTCAGAACCTTCGGATCCTCGGTCGTCTCCACCTTCATCACCACCTACCTGGTCGAGTCCAGAAAGGTTTCTCAGGAAGCTGCCAGTATGATCTTCGCTTTAGGCCCTCTAACGGGAATTCTAAGCTCCGTCATAAGCGGATATCTATGCAGTAAGCTAGGCGATGCCGAAACGCTTCTTCTGATGGTCGTAGGCTCGGTCGTTTCACTCTTCCCCCTGGCTCTAGCACGTGGACTCGTGCTGTTGACGCTGTTTTACTTCCTATACTCCTTTTTTGACAGCGGTGCCTGGTCTCCTATAGGGTCGCTGGTCGCAACCTTAACCCCAAGTTCAAAGAGGGGACTCGGGTATAGCAGCTACTTCTTTATAGGAGGAGTGGCTTCAACCATCCAACCTACCATTACGGCCGTAGTGGTCGGCTACACATCCCTCGACGTGATATTCCCCATAGGAATAGGCATACTGACGACCTGTGCCGTACTATTAGGATTATTCTACCATCGTTTTAATCCTCGTATAGCGATTTTAGGCACGAAACCTAAAAGTTAACAAGCTTGTTAAATAGAAGGAATAGTCTCTCTGGTCTCAGCTTTAACCCAAGGGTTTTACACAAGTTCTCCAAGCGTGGAAGTCTTCTCTTAAGTCTGGGAGCGTAAAAATTAAATTTTAGGTTAGCCTAAAAATTATAGGCTGGTTGGATATGACTTCTTCGGTCTCTAGGAGGTCTGAAGACTATCTGAGGAGTATATACGAAATAACCGAACGTAAAAGGTCTGCCCGTATAAAGGATATAGCGAAGGAGCTCGGTGTCCGCCCATCGTCGGTCGTCGAGATGGTTAGAAAATTACATCGTGAAGGCTTCGTTGTATACGAGAAGTATGGCGGTGTAACTCTCACACAACGTGGTAGAGAGATAGCGGAAGCCGTCAAGGAGAGGCATGAGACTTTTAAGAAGCTCCTCGAGATACTTCTCGTTCCAGAGGAGATAGCGCTGAAAGACTCTCACGTGCTAGAACATCAGTTAGACCCGAAGACTATACAGCAGTTCACGAGGTTCGTGAGGTTCATAAGCGAGGCTTCTGAACGCCCAAGGTTCGTGAAGAGATGGATGGAACAGTTTAGAGAATACTGCCGGAGAGAAACCTGACTTCTCCTGAAATTTTAGGGTAACCTCTAAATAACCCTAATTCTACCTATTTAACTTAACTAAAATTTAGGTAAACCTAAAATGCAGGGCGAGACCCCACACCTCCAAACAAGATATTCCAAGATAAAGCGGCGTGAACCCCTTTTCCACGTTATCCCTTCTAAGAAAGGCTCAGCAACCGACCGGTCGATAGTTTTTTCGAGCAGAACCCTAGAGTCCCGGTTAAAACCTTAAGGTTTAATCGATAGGTGGAGGAGCGCGTTATGGAGTTGCCTTTAAGTACACTAAAAAGCGGGGAGAGCGGGATAATTACCTCTATAATGCCCGCCTCGAAGCGGGGGAGAGGCAGGAGCTGGGGATTCAAGAAGAGGCTTATGGACATGGGTTTAACACCCGGAACCGAAGTAACAGTGACTAAAACAGCTCCATTCGGCGGGCCTATAGAAATCTGTGTTAGAGGTTCCAGACTAGCTCTGGGTAGAGGGATGGCAGAGAGAATACTCGTGAGGATAAAAAAAGATGGCTAAAAAGCTAACCATAGCATTAGCCGGAAATGCGAACGTCGGTAAATCCGTAATCTTCAACCAGCTAACAGGCTTACATCAGCATATAGGTAACTGGCCTGGAAAGACCGTCGAGAAAGCCGAGGGAACCCTGCACTTCAGAGGATATGAAGTCGACGTGATAGACCTCCCAGGAATATATTCTCTCTCGACATTCTCCTTGGAGGAGCTCATCTCTAGAGAGTATATCGCTCTTGAGAGGCCGGATGTGGTGATAAACGTCGTCGACGCCTCGGTTCTTGAAAGAAACCTCTTCTTCACCCTGCAGTTGATCGAGTTAGGTACCCCAATGGTCATTGCGTTAAACCAAGTAGACTTGGCGGAGCGTAAGGGAATAAAGATCGACCATGAGAAGCTCGCCGGTCTTCTGGGCGTACCTGTAGTGCCCACCATAGCTATAAGGGGGATAGGGATCTACAGGCTGCTGGAGGTGGCGGTCGAAACCGTAGAGAAAGGTGCTGCGAGGCCTCGACAGATACGGTATGGAAGGGAGGTTGAAGAGAGGATAGAGAAGCTCACCCGTCTAGTCGAGAAGGTAGACTTTAAGTATCCTGCTAGATGGACGGCGATCAAGCTTCTGGAAGGTGACAGGGAAGTCGAGGAGGCCATCAGAAAGCTAGACCCTAAGATAATCTCTGTGAAGGAGGAGCTAACGAGAGAGATAGAGGAGATCCACGGCCACTCCTGCTCGACCGTCATAACGTCTGAGAGGTATGAGGTGGCCAGCAGGATCGCCAAGGAGGTTCAGCAGATAACGTCTATCACCAAGCCCTCTATAAGCCAGAGGCTGGATGCCTTAACCACCGACAGGGTTCTCGGTTACCCTATAATGGCTGTGACTCTTCTCTCGATCTTCTACGCTATCTTCACTTTCGGAGACTACGCCTCGACGGTCTTAAGTGACTTCCTCTACGGGTTCGAGCCGCTGTTCAGGAACGTTCTTGGTGGAAGCATCCTAGGAGACTTGGTTTGGGGCGGCGTCATAGAGGGCTTAATCTCAGGTGTCACTATAGCTCTGCCCTACATAGTTCCGTTTTACTTCCTCCTGTACGTTCTCGAAGACTCCGGCTACCTCAGCAGAATAGCCTTCCTGATGGACGTAGTGATGCATAAGATAGGTCTTCACGGCAAAGCATTCATCCCGGTCATGCTCGCCTACGGATGTAACGTTCCGGCGTGTCTAGGCTGTAGGATAATGGAGACGGAGAGAGAACGTCTTCTAGCAGGCTTCGTCGTCACCCTAATACCATGCGCAGCCACTACAGTCGTTATCTTAGGCCTCGTCGGAAAGTTTGTAGGTGTCACGTGGGCTTTACTCCTATACATAGTCGACCTTGTGATAGTCTTCGTCTTGGGAAGGGCGGCGTTTAAGTCTCTGCCTGGTGAGCCGATAGGTCTACTGATGGAGATGCACGATTATAGATTTCCTCACATGAAGACCGTGGTCAACCAGACCTGGTTTAGGCTAAGCGAGTTCATCAAGATAGCGTTTCCCTTCATAGTCCTAAGTAGCTTAGTTATAAAATCCATAGAACTCGCAGGCCTCCTGAAGCCTATCTCTATGTTTTTAAGTCCGGTCACGGTTTATTGGCTGGGACTGCGGCCCGAGATGGGGATCTCGCTGGTCTTCGGCGTCCTCAGGAAAGAGTTAACCCTCATAATGCTCGCTACGCTTTTGGGGACAGCGAACTTCGGGGCAGTTCTAACCTCCGTGCAGATGATAGTCTTCGCCCTCGTCACTATGCTCTACATACCTTGCATAGCGACCATAGCCGCCTGCGTTAAGGAATTCGGGTTTAAGAAAGCGTTTTTCATAACGATCTTCGAGATATTCTTCGCTATTCTCGTCGGCGGAGTAGCTTTCAGGCTTCTTTCCCTGCTAAACATTCTCTGAGAGAGTTAAAATTCTTTCTGATCCAGCAGCTTTCGCTTATAGTCCTACCTAGGGTTTATTAGGGTTTAAGTTGAAAGATCTATCGGATTGATCTCGATGTCTCCAGACGTTAAAGTTAACATTAAGGCTGTTCTAGGTTACTTGGCCTCGGAGATACTCGCTGCAAGGAGGAAGGGGGATAAAAGCCGCGGCGAGAGGCTTATGATAGCGTTTAAGATACTTTCCGAGGAATACGAGAAAAACACTTAGCAACATAGGAAGGTTTTTACCGCTTCACCTTTAATATAAAGATTCTCAGATAACCCTGTCAACAGGTCTAGGTTGGAAGTGGTTGGATGGTAGACCGTAAAGCCACGCTTAAAAGCTTAGTGGCTGTTCTAGAGGGAAAGAAGCCTGAACGAGTGGTCTGGCAGCCGAGGCTAAAACACTGGTACGACGTCAACAACGTCAGGAACACCGTTCCAGAGAGATATCAAGGTAAATACTTGGACGAGATCTATGAAGACCTCGAAGCAGCCCCACGGCAGGTTTGGCAGGGAGGAATCTTCGGCGGAGGAGAGTTCGCAGGCTACCCCAGTATAGTCGCTAAGGAAGGAGACGACGTAGACGTTTGGGTAAAGCAGACTAAAGGCCTCTACTACATAGAGACCCCGGGAGACTACATCATAACCAAGTACGTGACTCCCGTAGGAGAGATGTCCTCCGTAACTAAGAGGACGGAATACGGAACTTCACGCTATCCGGTCGAGTTCTTCCTAAAGGACGGTGAGAGCATAAAGGTTTACAAGTATGTTTTGGAGAGGAGGACCTACCAGTTCGACTGGCAACGTTACAGGTGGGGTGAGAAGAGGTTCGGCGACTTCATCTATCCACGCGGCTCCCTATCCAAGGAGCCTCTCATGAGACTGACGATAGAGCTCATGGGAGTCGAGCGGACTGTTAAGTGGCTCTGGAGGCATCCGAGAGAGATGGAGGAACTGATGGAACTCATGACCCAAGACATAGAGAAGCAGGTCGAATGCTATGCTAAAACACCTGTCGTGGAGTTATGCCTCGGCTCGAACATGCATCAGGACCTATGTTCACCCCGCCTGTTCAGGAAGTACCTCATACCATTCTACGAGAGGGTGATACCCAAGATACATAAAGCCGGAAAGTATGTCACGGCTCACTGGGACGGCTACGTAGAGAAGCTGCTTCCGCTGGTTAAAGAGGCGGGACTGGACGGCCTAGAATGTGTAACACCTAAACCTCAAGGCGACGTCACGCTGGAGGACATGAAGAAGCATATCATCGACGAAGGCCTGTTCCTGAGAGACGGGATACCGGCTGTACTCTTCCTCCCATGGACTCCGATCAGTAAACTCAAAGATTTCACCTTGAAGATTCTAAACACCCTTGGAAGCACAGGTAGACTTATACTTGGAATATCAGACATGCTTCCAGCCAACGCTGACATAGAGAGGGTTAGGCTTGTAGGGAAGCTGGTCGAGGAGTGGAACGAAAGAAACCTCTAAAACCTTCCGGCCTACCCCTCTAAAAGCTTCCTATAAAAAGGTTAGAAAAAAAGTTTAGGTGCCTCTTCACTTCTTCTCTACTTTAAATCCAGAAAGCTTTTCTACAGCGACTATCGCGGCCTGAGTCCCCTTCTCTCCCAGCCCGCCTGCCTCCACGGCCTTAAACATCTGGTTAACCAAGGCTGTCCCCGGCAACGGCACGTTAAGCTCATTTGCTTGGGCGAGCGCCAACCTGATGTCTTTCAACTGGTGAACCATCTTGAAGCCTGGCTCGAAGTCTCGTTTGATGATCTTCGGCCCGAGGTTGGAGAGCATCCACGAGCCGGCTGCCCCAGCCGTGACGACGCTGAGGAGCTTCTCTAAGTCTAAGCCTGCCTTAGCTCCCAGTATAAGTCCCTCGCATACAGCCTGTATGTTGAGTGCGCAGATCACTTGGTTACACAGTTTAGTCATCTGCCCCATTCCGTTTGTGCCCATGTAAGTGATTCTCTTGCCGAGAACCTCGAAGATCGGTAGACACTCTTTAAACACCTCCTCCGACCCGCCAACCATTATCGAGAGGGTTCCCTGCTTCGCACCTATATCCCCACCGCTCACCGGGGCGTCTAGCATCTCTACACCCTTCTCCTTAAGCTTCTCGGCTATCCTCCTCGTGACCGAAGGCGATATAGTGCTCATATCTATTACTATCATGCCTGGTCTAACACCTTCTATCACTCCTGAAGGCCCGAGGATCACGGCTTCGACGGCAGCCGAGTTCGTGACCATAGTGATCACGATGTCAGACTTCTCGGCCACGTCTTTAGGCGACTCGCCTGGCGATGCCCCCATCTTAACCAGGTCCTCCATCTTACTCCTAGTCCTGTTCCAGACGGTCAGCGGATACCCTGCCTTAAGAAGGTTCGTCGCCATGGGCTTACCCATAACTCCTAATCCGATGAAACCTATCCTCTTCTTCACAATACATCACCTAACTATTGTTTAGGGAGAGAGCTTAAAAACCTTTTAGCCCCTCCCGATCGAGGGTTAAACATTTATGTTTCACTTCTTCACTTTTACTATTTTAGCGGGGGTACCCGAGCCAGGTCTAAATAGGGGCTTGAACCCCCTAAGATAAGGGGGAGGACTTAAGATCC
>CAZVJZ010000020.1:9224-16198 GCA_964627655.1 uncultured Candidatus Bathyarchaeia archaeon | reverse complement strand
ACTGTGTCGGCTGGGACCTAAGCGACCTACTCTTCTCAGGCTTCGGCGGTGTAGCGGGGAAGATAGAGAGTAAGCCTCCAAAACACTTGAGGACGGCGTTGGGTCAGGTGGTGAACTTCTTCTATACTCTGCAGGGTGAGGCTGCCGGCGCCCAAGCCTTCAGCAACTTCGACACGTATCTCGCCCCATTCATCCGTTACGACGGGTTAAACGAGAAAGAGGTGAAGCAGGCCCTACAGGAGTTCGTCTTTAACATAAACATTCCCACTCGAGTCGGTTTCCAGACACCCTTCACGAACATAACCCTAGACCTGACAGTTCCTGAGTTCATGAAGGATGAGCCTGTAATCTATGCCGGGAAGGTGATGGATGACACCTACGGGGAGATGCAGGAGGAGATGGACGTGTTCAACGTTGCCTTGGCGGAGGTCATGACCGAAGGCGACGCAAAGGGTAGAGTATTCACGTTCCCAATACCCACCTATAACATAACCCGAGACTTCGACTGGGATTCGTCTGTTTCACAGAAGGTCTTCGAGTTGAGCGCAAAGTATGGTGTGCCATACTTCTCGAACTTCATAAACAGCGACATGAAGCCTGAAGACGTTAGAAGTATGTGTTGCCGTCTGAGGATAGATAACCGTGAGCTACGTAAGCGTGGGGGAGGATTCTTTGGGGCTAACCCGCTTACAGGGTCTATAGGTGTAGTGACTATCAACCTGCCTAGGATCGGATACCTGCAGAAAGATGAGGACGGATTCTTAGAACGTCTTGAGGAGCTCATGGATCTGGCTAAAGACAGCCTAGAGATAAAGAGGAAGGTTCTCGAAAGGTTCACGGAGAGGGGGTTATACCCATACTCTAAGCATTACCTACGCTCTGTAAAGGAGCGTTTCGGTAAGTACTGGAAGAACCACTTCTCGACCATAGGTTTGATCGGTATGAACGAGGCTCTTCTAAACCTCTTCGGATACGGGATAGCATGCAAAGAAGGGTTAAAGTTCGCCGTGAAAGTCTTGAACTTTATGCGTGATAGACTCTTAGAGTTCCAGGAAGAGACGGGTAACCTCTACAACCTCGAGGCTACTCCGGCGGAAGGCACATCCTATAGGCTGGCGCGGATCGACAAGAAGAAGTATCCGGATATAATAGTCGCTAACGAGAAATATCTCTCTAAGGGAGCCGAACCATTCTACACGAACTCTTCTCAGCTCCCCGTATACTATACAGGAGACCTATTCGAAGCCATAGAACATCAAGACCAGCTCCAGCCTCTCTACACCGGAGGAACGGTCTTCCACATCTACCTCGGCGAGAAACTGTATTCATGGAGGTCAGCCGCAGAGCTCGTGAAACGTGTAGCTTATGCTTCACGTCTACCATACTTCACCTTAACACCGACCTTCAGTATATGTCCAACCCACGGCTACCTCAACGGTGAACAGAGCATATGCCCTGTCTGTGGAGCTAGATGCGAAGTATATTCTAGGGTGGTCGGCTACCTCAGACCCGTAGATCAATGGAACGACGGTAAACAAGCAGAGTTCCGTTTAAGGAGGACATTCGACAAGTCAGTCGTCCTAGCGACGGCGCAGGTAAAGTGAGTTAACCGATGAGATTCGGTGGCCTCCAAAAGACCAGTCTCATAGATTTCCCGGACAGAATATCCACGGTGCTCTTCACGGTAGGCTGCAATCTACGTTGCCCCTTCTGCCACAACTGGAGGTTAGTGCTGGAGCCTGAAGGCCCATTCCTGTCGGAGAGTGAAGTCCTAGAGACGCTTAGGTCGAGAAGGAAGTATATAGACTCCGTCGTCATAACAGGAGGCGAACCGACCCTAAACCAGGACCTTCCAGCGTTTCTTAAAAAACTCAAGGAAGAAGGTTTCGCCGTTAAATTAGATACGAACGGGTTTTTCCCTCAAACAATGGAGAGGTGTTTACCTCACGTAGATTATGTAGCCTTAGACGTTAAGACCTCCCTAGATAAGTATAGGCTGCTGGGTGCGGAGGATACGTCCAGTTTTCTACGATCAGTTGAGATACTTAAGAGTGGAGCGGTCGACTACGAGTTTAGATGCACGGTAGTGCCGGGCTTTGTGGACGAGGAAGACGTTAAAAAGATGGGGGAGTTAGTGAAGGGAGCTAAACGCTTTGTCTTTCAACAGTTCGTCCCAGACGACACTTTGGATAAATCCCTAAGAAAAGTAGAACCGTACACAAGAGAGGTAATCCTGCATTTTTCTGAGCTCATGCGGAAATATGTAAAAGAAGTCTCTCTTCGTGTCTAAAAGATAAAAAACGCTTGGTTACCCCAAGCTGAGTCTAAGCCCGAATAACCAAACTTTGCTCAGCCACCTTTCATAGCTCTTAGAACCAACTGCTCCGCCCCCCAACGGAGGGTTTTACAGTTAGCTCCAAGAGCCTGAATAGATGGCCGAACATCGCCCAGCTATTCAAGCCTTCTCCTCAGCTTGGGGATAGATACTGTAGCTCCTCGTTTTGATAAGTTTTATTTAGCGTTTAGTGTAAATCATTTTTCCTTTAATCCTCTGTTATTGCCTGTTACTTGTATCAGCGCCTACGTTTTTCGAAACAGATCTGCCCTTATCAGAGGTTTTTCGATGAGATCTTGTATTTTCGATTTATTAACTTAAGCGTCTTAAATATTTCAGTTTGACTCCGCCATAGGTGCGCTCTAAGATGGATAAGTTTAAGCGAGACTTAGAGAGTTTAATCGATAGGTTAAAGCCTTCTCTGGATAAGTTCGCCTTGAAGAAGCTTATAGAGCTCAAAGAGAGGCTCATCGCCCTTCATCGAGAGCAGCTCGTCAAGATTAACCACTCTGTTATGGAGCTCCTATGCGCCGCAGACCTGCTCGCTAAGGGTTACAGTGTAAACCTCGAGCGTCCGTTGGACGGGAATCTAGTCTGCGACGTCTACGGGTATAAGGGTGAGGGCTCCTTCATTATAGAGATCGAAACAGGCTTCGTTCCACCTGAACATGCTTTAGACCCGCTAAACTATAGAAGAGCTAGGATAGCAAGTAAAATAGTGCGTTATGGTAACTACGCGACGAAGTTTGGCCTAGCCTCCCCGCCATATCACATAATGCAGATACCTGAAGCCTTAGTCAAGCCTCCTAAATATCGAAGCAAAGCCGAGGTTCAGGAGATAAAGAGCCTCTGCGACAGATATTACGGTAACCCCCCGATAACGATCGACGAGATCTTGAATACGAGGCTACACGTAATCTACCTCGTAAACGTGGACGAAGCTCAAATAATGGAAGTAGACCCGGTCACTTACATAGAGAGATACCACGTCAACCTTTAGGTTTAGCGTTTCTTCTTTTCCAATTCCTCGACTACCTCCTGAAACACTTGTATAGTGTATTCGATGTCCTCTCTCGTTACCCCTCTATGGGTGACCATCCTCAACACTCCTCTCTCTAGACTTTCTGTTCTAACCCCGTGAGAGTAGAGGGTCTTGATGAGATACTCCGTCTCGACTCCCAACGCTCTCACATCGGCTAGGACGATGTTGGTTTGAACCCTACCTAAATCGATTCTCACTCCCTCTATCTTCGAGAGACCCTCCGCGAGAAGCCGTGCGTTTTCATGATCCTCTTTCAATCGTCCAACCATCTTCTCTAATGCGATTATGCCTGGAGCAGCTATTATCCCAGCCTGCCTCATTCCTCCGCCGGCCATCAACCTAAACCTTCTAGCCCTCTCGATGAATTCGCTGTCGCCCACGACGATCGACCCGATAGGGCAGCTTAAACCTTTAGATAGACAGAACATTACTGAATCTACATGTCTAGTGAATTGCTTCACGTCTACTCCTAAAGCGACTGCCGCGTTGAATATCCTCGCCCCGTCCATATGGAGCTTGAGGCCATACGCCTCGGTTACGTCGCGGACGTCCCTTATTTCCTCCGGCTTAACTACCACCCCGCCGGCCATCATATGCGTGTTCTCTATGCATACGAGCGATGTTTTTGGGAAGTAGATGCTCTCTGGTCTTATAGCTGCCTCCACCTCCTCTGCTTTCAGGTGTCCGGATCGGTCGTCTAGTGTATTAGCCATCAGCCCGGCAAAGAAGGCTAACGAGCCGACTTCATACATGAATATGTGCGAGTATCTTCCGAGAATTACCTCCTCACCAGGGTTTGTGTGTGCTAGTAGGGAAACTAGGTTCCCTTGAGTTCCGCTAGTAACGAGTAAAGCGTCCTCTTTACCCATCATTTCGGCCGCCATGTCCTCTAACCTGTTCACGGTCGGGTCTTCCCCGTACCCGTCGTTTCCTAACTCAGCGTGTTTTATGGCCTCTAGCATCTCCTCCGTCGGCATGGTGAACGTGTCACTTCTCAATTCGACTACTCGCATAACAACACCTCCTCTTTTACCCACTAAAATCTTACATCTAAAACCATTATAAGCGGTTCTCTAAAGATACTTAGAGAAGTTGTTTAAAGGGCTGCTAAAAGTCCTTGGACGTATCCGACGGCTTGAGCCCAAGCTATCATCCTGTTCTCTAGGTCGCCTATGTATGTCGGTACATGGTCTGGGTTTATCACCCCGTTATAGTCTATCTCCTTTAAGGTTTTAAGGACCCTAAACAGGTCGATTTCCCCGTCGTCTATCGCAACTTCCTCGTATCCACCTGTAAGGGGGATCTTTCCCCTGACGTTCCGTAGGTGGACGTGAAATATCTTCCTCCTCCTTCCGAAGTATAGGATTTCGTCGTAGATGTTTGCTCCGGACTCATACCTGGTTCCACAGCAGTATAGGATTCCTAGGTTCTCGCTTTGAATAGACTCGAAGATCCTGTTTAAGCCTAGAAAGCCGACCGTCCAAGGGTACTTTAGCTCAGGCACCGGAGGGTCTTGTGGGTGTATAGCTATCCTCACGTCTAAATCTTCGGCTGTGGAGGCTGCCTCCTCTAAGAGGTTGATACATCTCCTCCAGAACTTCTCGTGGTCTATGGAAAAACGTTTTTCGTTCTCTAGTTTCTTCTCCATCTCGTGTAGGTTGAAGGTATACATAGTGTAACCTCCCCTATGGGTTCTATGGGCCTCGCCTAGCTTCCAAGCTTCATGGAAAACGTTTAGAGTGATTACCAGAGGAGACAACGAAAGTTTACCCATACACCCTATAGTTCTGAGAATGTTACGGAGCTCCTTCTCTCCTCCAGGTCTATCTAACAGATAGTTACGTACAGAAGGAGCTGATACACGGAATATTTTTAATCCGTAACTCTCGATCCTCTTCTTCAGCTTCGAGAAACCGTTAATGTCCGGATATCCTCTCTCCTTAACACCAGGTATGTTGGATGAGTTATGGATGTCTAACCCGTCGACCCCTATCTGCCGGGCGAAACGTAGATACCCGTCGGAGAGGTCGCCTTCCCTTATCGCTAATTTAATCTCCATTCCTCCCTCTCCTACCTACTATCTTTTTGAATCCTTATTAGCTCAGGGATCTCTCCTAACACTCCGACTTTATCTCGAACGATTATCAGTACACCCCTCACCTCATTATAACTCTCCGCTGCACGTAGACCCTGCTTCACGGCTTCTTCAGCCCTCTCTCCCCTAGTGGCGTTACATATCGCTGTCGCCAAGGCATCTGCTAGAGCTGCGTTTCTAGAGACGACCGTTACGGCGTCTGCCATGCCGAAGCTTAAAGCGTGTCCGACGGTGGCCGAGCTCGTTGCTATCCCGATCGGATATAAGTCTGGAGTGAGTTTAAGTCCTATCTGCTGTGAGATCGGGCTCTTCCCTGCGCCGATCGAGACCGTGAACTGATATTTTCCGTCGACGAATAGCTCGCCCCCGTTCTCCACTAAGACCCCTGCTGCCCCGTTCTGTAAGGCTGCTTCAGCTATGAGGTCTGCTAAAGCTCCTGCGACGGCTGCCATAGGACCAACCTTTGCTTTCTTAGCCGACATGCACATCATCTTAACTATTCGAGGGGCGTTCTCGTCGCAGTCTATAGGCTCTAAAGCCCATAGGATTTCCGGCTTCTCCTCCACATAACGGTCTAGCTCAACCCTATACTTCACGGCTGCCTTAGCAGCCGGATAGAAGGCCTTCTCATCCGTCTTTAAGAGTATGTTACTCTCTTTGAGTTTAAACCTGCTACATAGAAGTAGTTTTCCGTCTACCCTAATCTTCTCCGCCTCGTTCAAGATCCCCTTTAGAATCTTATAATCCACCATCCCTAAGAATAAAGTTTGTTACCTCATTTACTTGTCTTTTCCCTTTACTTTGGAACGGTTAGTATCCGGATGTAGTCTGCTGTATCGTCACATGTGTCTGCGATGTTCTCCATGGTGTCGAGTAAGTCCTTGAGGAAGATTATGGGAGCAGCTTCTAAACCTTTCCAGTCTTTTATTAGCGACGTTTTGATCTCCAAGTATTTTTGGTCGGCGATCTTCTCGGCGTCGTCTACCTTCTGGGAGAGCCTCCTAGCCTCCTCTGGGTAGTCGCCGAGCTTCTCTAGACTCTTTCTCAGTAAGGTTGCGCACTCGACTAAATCGGAAGCTAAGTCCCCGTACCTCTTCCAGATCTCTGTCGGCAACTTGATTTCAGAGAGTATTATCACGTTTCTCGCACTGTCTTTTACATGGTCGGCCATCACGTCTAAACGTTTAACGAGATGCATTATATCCTCTCTAGTTTTGGTTGGTAGACTTCCCTTCGTGAGCTCCTCGAGAACCGTCCTCCTTAAAGTGTCTATATCCTCTTCGATGAGGAATAGATGGTCGATCCTCGATTTCGCCTCTTTGACCTTGCCCTCAGAGATCATCCTGATCGCTTTTTCGAGCTCGCTTACCGTGTCTAAGGCTAGGGTCATCTGCCTATATGCCAGGTCGAGTACTCTACTTCTTCGCCTACGGGCGAACCACCGCTCCAAAGACTATCGCATCCTAACAGGTTGAGCAGCTTGTAACCGTTTAATTTAAGCT
>CAZVJZ010000020.1:0-9214 GCA_964627655.1 uncultured Candidatus Bathyarchaeia archaeon | reverse complement strand
TCTTTTACAACGTCATTCCAAAGAGGTCTCCTTCTCTAATCCCTCCTCCGGATAGGGATATACGTTGACGTCTTGACTTGAAAATTCGATATGTACTTCTTCGCCTACCCGTGTTTCTATTTCCTCGTCTGTCGAAGCTGCCTTAACCAAGATCGGGACTCCGTCTACGGTTTGTACTTCATATCTTATGGTGCTTCCTGTGAAAGTTACGCTTTTAACTTTACATAACCAACGATTTTCACGTTTCTTCTTCGGCCTCTTCGTTATGGTGATGAATTCGGGTCGAATAGCCGCTATGACCTTCCTGGTCTTGAAGTTTATCTTGCTCCTTACTCTCAACTCGTTGCTTCCGATCTTTATGATCGATTTGTTGCTTACCTCTCCTGCTACCTCACCGATCAAGAGGTTTGTTTCACCTAAGAAGTATGCCGTAAAGATCCTCTTAGGCTTCAGGTAGAGGTCTCTCGGAGAGGCGTTCTCGACTATCTCTCCACCCCTCATCACTATCATCCTGTCTGATATGGCCATCGCTTCTTCCTGGTCGTGTGTTACGTGTATGGCCGTTAACCCTAAATCCTTAACCAGTTCTCGAAGCTCTAACCTCAAAACCTCCCTCACTTTCGCGTCTAACGCTCCTAGCGGCTCGTCGAGTAGCAGTAGCCTCGACCCTGAGGCTAAGGCTCTACCGATCGCCGTCTTCTGTTTCGCTCCTCCGCTTAACTCATTCGGATAGGCGTCTATCCTCTCTTCGAGCTTCAGCATGTTCAGGATTTCCTCGACTATGTTTCTCGTTCTCCTGTTTTCCCAGCCTTTAACCGTAGGCCCATAAGAGACGTTCTCATATACGTTCTTATGCGGGAAGAGAGCTATCTCCTGAAAGACGTATCCTATCCCCCTCTCCTGCACAGGTGTATCGTTGACCAGTTTTCCGTCGATATAGATCTTCCCTGTATCAGGCTTTAGTATTCCCGCTATACATTTCAGCAGAGTCGATTTTCCGCATCCGCTTGGACCTATTATGCATAGATACTCTCCTTCTTCTACCTGAAAGGTGACATTCTTTACGGCCGTTATTTTGCCGAAAGTTTTTGTTAAGTTTAAGACTTCGACCTTCGGCATCAGATTACCTCCAGCTCCTTATAGAGCCCAAGCGGTGGATACTGATATACTATAGAGTCTTTAGGCTCGAAGTAGACGTATACTTCTTCGCCTACCGGAAGACTTCTCCTATGCTTAGAGATAAGCATTTTCGACCGGATTATGTCGCCGTTCGTTAATCGGACTTCGTAACGGACGAAGAGGCCGAGAAACCTTGAGGATAGGATTCTCCCTTTCAAGACGTTCGTCCCAGAAACCTTGTCTTTTAGGACTTTAACCTTCTCTTCCCTCACGACCACCACGACGGGTTCTCCGGGAAGACGGTCTGGATCTCCTGTCCTTACTTTAATCCCTTCTCTAAGCGTTATCCATGAGCCTGCACCGTCTCTTTCGGTAACTATTCCTTCAAGAAAGTTTGCTCCTCCGATGAAATTAGCCACGAATAGGTTCGACGGTCTTCGATAAACGTTGAATGGTGTTCCATGCTGCTGTATCCTCCCTCTCCTGAGAACTACTATCCTGTCTGATATGGCCATCGCTTCTTCCTGGTCGTGTGTTACGTGTATGGCCGTTAACCCTAAATCCTTAACCAGTTCTCGAAGCTTATAGCGTAGCTCCAGCCTCAGCCTAGCGTCCAGGGCGCCTAGCGGCTCGTCTAAGAGAAGAATCTCTGCTCCTGAAGCCAGGCCTCTAGCGAGCGCTACCCTCTGCTGCATCCCTCCGCTAAGCTCATGGGGGTAGGAGTGGGCTCTCCAATCGAGCCTCATCATCTTAAGGGTCTTCATAGCTATCCTATACGCTTCATCTGGGTCTGCTCCTCTAGATATAGGTCCGAAAGCAACGTTGTCTATAACCTTCATGTGGGGAAATAGAGCATAGTCTTGAGGAACATATACTGTACCCCTCTCCTGCGGCGGGACATCATCGACAGGTTTTCCTCCGATCCTTATCTCTCCCTCATCAGGCTTTAAGAGTCCAGCGATAAGCTTCAAGAGTGTTGTTTTTCCGCTTCCTGTAGGCCCCAAGACACACAGGTATTCTCCATCCTTTATCTCGAGGGTTACCCTATCTATAGCCACTATCTTTTCAAACCTTTTGGTTACGTCGATCAACAAGATCGATGGCAACCTTTCACTTCCTTCCCTCTATAAGGATTCTAAGTGTTAAGAGTATGGCGAAGGACATTAACACCAAGAATCCTATGCCTAAAGCGATGTCCGACTGCGATGCAGGTATGTTTCCCTTAACCAAGTCCACTAGAAAGACGGGTGCTGTCTTAAGTTTTTCAGAGACTGCTATGGTGGCTCCAGTCTCGTCGACACTTCTGGTGAAGACCAGTATCGCTCCAGAGAACATTGAGTACTTCGCTAGAGGGAAGGTTATCTTCCTGAAAGTCGCTAGAGGGCTACTTCCTAATGTGCTCGCCACCTCCTCCATCTCCTGCGGGACTCCCTCGATCGCGGCGGACATAGACCTGACGAAGTATGTGTAAGTTATCGCTGTATGAGCTAGGACTAACGCCCAGAACTCTGGGAGAGAGAAGGTTTCTCGCCAGAAGATCCTCAACGATACGCCGAGCGCCACAGAGGGGACGACTATCGGAACGTTAACTATCGTGTCTAAGATCGAAGTTACATTTCCAAGTTTATTTCTAGCGATCAATATGGAGATAGGGAGGCCCAGAATAACGTTGACTACTGTAACTATCGCACCGATAGAGTATGAGAGTGTCATACTCCCCCAAAACTGACTCCAGAGCCCTGCCCCCTTCACGGCTTTAACCAGCGTTCCATCCATGACAGCCTGCACGGCAGGTAACGCTATAAACAGAGACGGTAAAATAACGAATCCTAAAAAGACGGCGAAAGTTAAAAAGTTCCTAGCCTTCACAGAAGAGGCTGAGCTCAGCCTCCTTTCGAGGTTCGGCCAAACTTTTTTAAGCGGGAGCTTCATGCGAGGTCCCATGAGGTTTATAGAGAAGAAGACGGCTATCGACAGGAGTATCAGGATCGAGCTTACGAAGATCATGGGGCTTTCTAAGCCTGCGTCTTTGGCTTTTTTGATAAATACCGGCCCGTTCTCGAAAGCTCCAGCAACCATCACTGTGGCACCTGTTTCAGATAGAGACCTAGCGAAAGCCAGAAGGAAAGATGCAACTAAAGCCGGTTTTAACATCGGTAGGGTGACCGTTCTAGCTATGGTGAACGGCTGAGCTCCTAAAGTTCCAGCCGCAACTTCATAAACCTCCCTGTAGTTCATCAGTTCTCCGACCATCACCCTGACTATCACCGGGAAGGAGAAGGCGAAATGGAGAAGCATAACCAGTAGAGCTCCAGGAGGAATCAACGAGCTAAAACCGAGGAGCCTCGATATCCCCTGCTTCCCACTCCAGAACAACAGAAAAGAGTAGCCTAAAGCCGCCGTAGGAATTACGAAGGGTATGTCCGCCATAGAGTCGACTATCTTTGTCCATCTAGAGTTGCTCCTTACGATGAACCATGCAAGAGGTAACCCGGCGATTAAGTCTAAGGTCGAGACCGTGAAAGCTATTATGAAGGACCATATGATCGCTGATCTCGCTCTATCTACAAGTTCTGGATAAGCGAATACTTCCCAGAAAAGATTTGCCTTGAGAAGTATCCCTAAAATCAGCGGTAAGAGTATTAGGGAGATGAAGAATATCACGGAAAGAGAGTAGGAGACGACCCTCATTGTGGGGTTCATCGAAAGCTTATCTAAAAACTTCCACAGCCTCTCTGACAGCTCTCACGATCCCTCCAAACAGACCACAAGATTCTCCTTAAAGTTTCTCCTCCAACAGTAAGCGCTCCTCCTCATATACATCGATTTAAGTATGTTATTTAAATGATTTTTCTGTAGTAATTTACTTTCGATACGTAATCAGCTAATCCTTCCCCCCAATTATGTATTTACATGCTGCGGCATTATATAGAAAAATTATATATACTATGTTGTTTCCGTGTACTATATAGTGAGTTGTATGTCGAAGCGTGCTGAAGAGATTAGAAGGCTTCAGGTTACAGGTGGGTCGACGTACACGATTTCTCTTCCAAAGAGTTGGGTCGAGAAGATGGGTTTGGCTAAAGGAAGCCCCTTACTGATAGTCGAGCAGCAGGAGGGTTCCCTGGTTATATCGTCGAAGGAGACCCGTAAGCCTGAAGAGACCGTGATAGCCGTAATCGAAGTCCTCCCAGACGAGAAGGCGGAGACTCTGATTCGAAAGACCGTTTCGGCTTATCTCGTCGGATACAACATCATCGAGATAAGGCCTAAAGAGGGACGCTTCTCCTCTGCGCAGAGAAATGCTATAAAAGATTTCTCTCGGAGGATGCTCGTTGGAACAGAGATAGTGAGCGATACGCCCAATGAGTTAACCCTCCAAGTACTCTTAGGCTATCCAGAGCTTTCGGTGAAGAGCGTTCTCAGGAGGATGTGCACGATAACGATATCGATGCACAGAGACGCTATAACCGCCTTGAGAGAACTTGACCGCGAGCTAGCTCAAGACATAATCTTCACAGACGACGAGGTAGACCGTTTCAGCTTATATGTGATCAGACAGTTGAAGGCCGCCGTACAGAACGAACGGATAATCAAAGACATAGGTTTGTCCTCCCCCCGAGACTGCCTCGGCTACAGGCTGATAATCAAGTCGGTCGAGAGGACGGCCGACCATGCTGTTCAGATAGCCAAGAAGATAAAGATGCTCAAAAGGCCTATAGACGAGGCTATCTTGAACGCTGTATCTGGGATGGCGTTCTCAGCGCTCTCTCTCTTCGAAAACTCTATCGAAGCCCTTTTCAGAAACGACTTTAAGCGTGCAGACCAAGTCGTTCAGAAAACAGATGAGGTCGTAGGCATGGAGGAGGAGGTGGTAAAGCTCTTCTTTAAGGTCGGAGATGCCGAAACGGTTTCGATCTTAAGATTAATCGTGGAGAGTATAAGAAGAACGGCCGAATATGCAAGCGATATAGCGGAGATAGTGCTCAACCTAACGATAAACAACGTAATCAGAGTTTCCACCCTGAAAAAACACGAGAAAGTCATTCCCATATAGACTTCTTCCTATCTATACCTTAGTCTAGGTTTATATAGTTCGTGGAGGTAGCTGAAGGATTTTCAGCTTAGACTTAGACTTCCTGAATGACTTGGAGCCTTAACATGTCTACAAAAACTCGTCTAGCGTGCCTCTTCTTTTTTGCTTCAACTCAGGTTTTTCTCTAGTAGCCGAGAAGTCTACCTTTCCGTAGACGCCGTCGTATCCAGGGGTTACTTTCACCCTTCCCTCCCTAACCGAGATCACTGAGTCCGCTATTTCTCCGTCTGTTGCCCTCGCTATCTCTCTCGCTGGGGCTTCCATGAGAACCCTGTATTCATCGCCGAAACGGTTGACCAGTTTGCTGTATATGTTCCAGACCTGCCTCACGTTAGGTGAAGAGTAGCCTTTGATGGCTTGAATTATCTCTGAGAGTGGCAGTAAATGTATGTAGCCCGCTGCTTCTTTAGGCTTAAAGCCTTCAGGTCTATCGGCTAGTTCCTCGACTCTTTGGCTGACCCCCTTAGTCAACCTTTTCCCGCACACCGGGCATATGTTATGCACTTTGATAGCTTCGACCGGAGACATGGATATGCCGCACCGTCTATGCCCTGTCCAGTGATATTTACCGTAAGACGGGTCTGTTTCTATGGTGAACTCCACACGGTTTCCCTTCCTTCCTCTTATAGCGTCCACTATGTCCCTGTATGTGAGTTCATGGACGACCAAGGCGTTCGCCTCCCTCCCGATACGCCATGGCCATGGACTATGCGAATCGCTGTTCGAAACCAACGTGTAGCGGTCGAGGCTGCTTAACCTCCAGTTCATCGGAGGGTCTGATGAGAGTCCCGTTTCAAGAGCGTGTATGTTCTTTGTCTGGTCTTGATAGCAGTCCTCTATGCTGTCGAAACCGCTGAAGGCGCCGAAGAGACTGAACCACGGCGTCCAGACGTGGGCGGGTATAACCATACACTCCGCTGAGACCTCCATCACCTCCTCGACGAGCTCTGGAGCGGAAGTATTCAGGGTAGGTCTTCCGTCCAAGGATAAGTCGCCGTAATTCCTTAACCTATCGTTAATCTGTCGAGCTACCTCGAGGTTCGGAACCAATATCAAGTGATGAATCTTCTTAACTTCCCCCTGATATTCGAATACGGTGGAGACTTCTCCCGTTACGATGAAGTAGACCTCATGGTCACGGTGTCTCTTGGGTGCGTAGAGCCCTGTTTCGTCGACTTCACTCAAGCTTTCCTCGAGTTCCATGAACCATGTCGGATGGGTAAAGTCTCCGGTTCCGACGACATTCAATCCCTTAATCCCTGCGAATCTGCTTATCTCCTCGACGTTCATCTTTGTGCTGGTGGCTCTGCTATATCTTCCGTGGACGTGTAGGTCGCAGAAGTATAAACGTTCGCCTCGCCTTCTTAATTCTCTCAGCCTCTCTAGGCTTTCTAGGTTACCTGTTTCAGGCTCCATTCCTCAGAACTATATGACGCCTTCAAATATAAACCTCTATTGGGCGAAAAGGAAAAATATTTATGAGTTAAAGGGGAGAATGCTCCGTGAGCCTTTATGGAGGTCTGGTTTGAGTCTAGAAACGATGCTCAGCCTTCTATCCTTGACTGCAGGAATAGTACTCATGACGATATCTAGCGATAAGGCCGTAGAACATTCTGCGGTGGTCGCTTATTCCCTAGGTATGTCGCCTCTATTCGTGGGGGTAATCTTAGTATCTTTCGGTACAGACCTGCCAGAGATCGCAAACTCGATAATATCTTCCTCTTTAGGCCACGGAAACATAAACGTCGGAGACTCTATAGGCTCCGTCCTCACCCAGCTGACCTTAGTCCTAGGTTTGCTTCCATTCTTAGGTAAGGTGTTTAAGGTGAAGAAGCGTGAAATAGCTGTTCTAGGAGCTTGCGAGGTTCTATCTCTTCTGTTAGCCGTCTTGATACTGGAGAAAGGCTTCGTTTCTCGAATAGACGCTCTATTTCTGGTTAGCAGCTGGTTCGTCTATGTGGTTATAAGCCGCTTTACAATCACACGTTCCCGTAAGAAAGAGCATAGAAATAAATCTTCGAAGGGAAGCGTATTCCGGCATCTGGCTTTGGCCGTGTTAGGCTTCATCGGCGTAACCGTAGGAGCCTACATCGTAGTGGAGTCTGTACTTTCTATATCACGGGTCTTTAGGCTTTCGGAATACATCGTGAGTTTCTTCCTCGTGGCGATCGGTACATCTCTGCCTGAGCTAGCGGTCGATCTAACAGCTATACGTAAGGGAGAGTATGAATTGGCTGTAGGAGACGCTATAGGTAGCTGTATAATGGACGCTAGCTTCTCTGTCGGGATAGGTCTGCTTTTCTTCCCGCAAGCAGTCTCCGGTGAATTAGCGACCTTCACAACGGTTTACACGATACTTGCTTCCGTCATAGTGATCTCTATTCTCGCTTTTAGAGGAAGATTGGACAAAAAGGCTGGTGTAATCTTTCTAGCGATATACGTATTGTCATATCTATTGATATTGGCCTGAAGGATCATTCTGTTTTATTAATTTCGTCGAAAAGACCGGGAACCTAAAGCTTCTATTCCAAGTTTTCAAGTTAGGGACTCGGTCTTCAAGAATCTCTCTTCAAAAACTTTCTCCCAATCGGTCTTCAGGATGATAATTATGACTAAAGCCAGCAGTGCCCCTGTTATGACTACTCCGGTCAATCCCTCCTCGCCCATAAACTCTCGAATCAGACCTATCGAGAGCCTTCCACCATACGCCAAGATAAGGTTCATCATAAACTTGCCAGCTAAAGCTGGGATAAAGATCTTTAAAAGCGGGTATTTAAGAATCCCCAGAGGTATGAACAGGAGGTCGTCCGGCAGGGGGGTTAAGGCAAATATGAATATGACGATAGAGCCGTAACGCCGAAAGATCTTTGTTATGTAATCCATCTTCCTCTTCCTCTCTTCGCTGACGAGTTTCCTACCGTAATAGCCTAAGACATACCCGCTGAGTTCTCCCAAAGCAGACCCTGCTCCGCCAGCCACGGCTATCAAAATCGGGTTAAGAAAACCTCCCAATAGGTAGATTACGAGAGTGTAAGGTATAGGGATGATGATGGAGAGGGCCCCCACTAAGCTTATAAAGAAGACTCCGATATATCCGAAATGTACGGCGAAGCCGTAAAGCCACTCGGTTAAATTCATCTTTAGTATCTCGTGTCCTGTTCATCGATTCGGAATGTGTTATTTCTTTTAACCTAAATAATTTTTCTGTCTAGTGTCGATAAATCGTAACGTTTCTATTGTGATTTGTTTTCGCTAACCATCTCAGCCTTCTCTAAGTAATCTTCCCTAGGAGGGTTGAATACGTCCAGGAATAGGCTTACCTCGTCGACGAGAGATACTACGCTATGCTTCTCACCGGGCTTAATCCAGTAGAAGGTTCCCTCATCCACTATCACGCTTTCTTCTCCAGACCTAAATTCCGCTTTACCTTTAAGGCATACCCCCATCTGTTCATGTGGATGGCTATGTTCAGGGACTACGCCTCTAGGCTCTATCTCCACAAGCAGGAACATCACGTTCTCGCTATTGAAGATGATCCTACCTAAAATACCATCGAATATGTGGAATCCGACAGAATCCTCTCTCTTGACTACCTTCATGCTTCACCTCTCCATGAAAGGATAAACTAACCTACGCAACTATTATTTTTAGCTATCCCCTGCTATTGAGCAAATAACCTGCACGTCATAAAAGACGTTGCCAAGGTAGTGCGGCACTTCCATAGTGTTCACAACCATATTCGATGAGAGACCAGCAGCATCTTCAAACTCGGCAGCCTCAAAGCCTCTCTATTCTACGTAACCTGATTAAACCTATAATAGCCATGAAGACTTCAGCCGTGAAGAGGAGGCTTCCTTAAGGTTTGATAGAGTAAAACCTGCTCCATGTCTTCATCGAAGGTTGGCGGGCCCGGCGGGAATTGAACCCGCGACCTACGGGTCACTCCACCGGCGGCGAGGCCTAAGAGCCCGCCGCTCTGCCTTGCTGAGCTACGGGCCC
>CAZVJZ010000019.1:0-16223 GCA_964627655.1 uncultured Candidatus Bathyarchaeia archaeon | reverse complement strand
CTGTGTGGAGACTGTCCATCTTCTCCTCGAGCATTTCAACCTCCTCTGCCAGTTCGACACTGTTCAGCAGTAAGGCTGAATAGGCTAGGTCTATCATGAGTTCTGAAGTGTTCTTTAGCTCTATGAGCTCCTCGGTTATCTTTCTGAATACCTCCTTTTTACCGGCTGGGTCTCCACTATTCACTCCTCGATCACCACTTCTCTCCCTTCAGCCATAGCTCGTAGTTTCTCGGTTCCTGCAGGGGCCCCGCGGGCTATGAGAACATCGTTTTCACGTATTATCTCGTCGTCTTTAGGGTCTATGATCCACTTTTTAACCCGCCTGATGGCTATTATGTCGACCCCTATCTGCGCTGCTAGGTCTAGGTCGCCTATCTTCTTGTTGATTAGCGTTGACCCGGGCTTAACTACAACCCTGATCAGTCGCTCCTCTATCCTGCGAAAGGCTTCTCTGACTATCGGGTGAACGCCTATCCCTAGGAGAACTAAGTTCGCTATATCCGCTGCTGCATCGGATATCTCGTTTGTAGCAGCCGCCACGGTCGGTATACTTATGAGGGTTTCAGCGTCCTCGGCGTCACGTGCAGCGATCATAGCGTTCATGTTCAGAATATAGGATAACGTGTCGACACGTTCTTCGAGTTCCATAACCTCCTTGGCGAGGTCTGCGTTGTTGAAGAGGGCTGCAGAGTAGGCTAGGTCTATCATGACCTCCGATATATTCTTCATTTCTCTTAGAATCTTCCTGATCGAGATAGGCTTATACTTAATCTTCTCGAGGTGCGTCAAACGGAAGAAATCCCTCGCGAGTGGATGCTTGACTTCGCTTCTTCCTACCCTATATTGTGATCGATGGTAATCTGAGATATAAGCATTTTTCAACTTCCGATTAACGGTCAAACGTTAGGATTAATCAGCTTTCAGTCTTCTTTCGAAGTTATAGACGTCCTCTTTCAGGAGTTCTTCCACCCCTCTCTTAACACTTTGAGTCTTCCTTTGATTGAGGTAGAATTCTACAGGATACGTCTACTATAACTCTTAAAGATTAAATTTTAGAAAGGGATCCTGTAGTTTTTTCCAGCGTATTTGGCCGCCTCGCCTAATTCCTCCTCTATTCTTAGCAGTTGGTTGAACTGCGCCACTCTTTCGCTTCTGGTTGGCGCTCCGTTCTTTATCTGTCCAGCGTTTATCGCTACCGCTAAGTCTGCAAGCCAAGTGTCTTCTGTCTGCCCGGACCTCTCCGAAACTAAGACTCCGTATCCGTTTCTCTTTGCGTAGGATGCCGTTTCTAGAGCTTCGGTTAAGGTTCCTATCTGATTAACCTTTAGAAGAACCGTATTTGCGGCATGCGTCTGCACACCCTTCATTAAACGTTTAATGTTTGAGGTGAAGAGGTCATCTCCGACTATCTGTATGTTAAGTCTCTTCGTGAGTTCTGCATGTCCTTCAAAATCGTCTTCGTGTAGGGGATCCTCTATCGACCTAAGCGGATAGGTCTCAACAAGGTCCTCGTATATGTCCATTAACTCCTCGCGGGAAACCTCTCTTCCTCGATATCTATATTTTCCTGTTTTCTCGTTATACATGTGGGTTGCAGCGGCGTCACTGGCTAAGATAAAGTCGTCTCCATACCCCTCTTCCTCGATGGCTTTCGATATGATCTCGAAGACCTCCCTGGGATCGTTTACTCCTGGCGGAGAGTACGAGCCTTCGTCTCCGGTGTTTAAGGAGTATTTCCCATACTTCTTAGCCAGCAGCCTACCTAAAGTATGGTAAACTTCAGATCCCATGCGCATCGCCTCGGCAAAGGTTTTAGCGCCTATCGGCATTACGTTGAACTCTTGAAAGTCTAGGTCTGTCGCTGCAAGTTTTCCTCCGCAAACGTAAAGAAACATCGGTACAGGAAGTATGTATGAATTCGCTCCTCCTATATAACGGTAGAGAGGTAGCGATAAAGCCTTTGCCGCCGCCTTAGCGACGGCTAAGGAGGTCGCTACCATGACGTTCCCCCCAAGCTTCGATTTGTTTTCTGTCCCGTCATACTCTATCATTGTGTAGTCGATTTCTCTCTGCCGCCTCACATCCATACCCCTAAGCATGGGCGCGATTACCTCGTTAACGATCTTCACGGCCTTCTGGACGCCTCGCCCTCCATATCTTCTACCGCCGTCTCTTATCTCAAAAGCCTCATATCTCCCTCTCGAACGGCCGGCAGGCGCGTCCGCCCGTCCTAACGCTCCACACTCAGTGATCACGTCGACCTCTATTGTAGGTTCTCCCCTGCAATCTAGGATCTCTCTAGCCTTAACAGATTTGATTCTAAAACTATCTTCATTCATTTAAGCCACCCTAAAACGTTTCGGAATTGGAATATTGGGACGTTTATTTATAAAGATTTACTGGATGATTTCTAAGGTTCACGTATAAATCGTCGTATGGAAAGATTTACTTTCTTCACGGCTTTCTCCATATTGTATAGTGAAGTAAAATGAAGATAAAGAATAGTGGTGAGCTTGTTTCGCACGGAAACGTAACCGGGAGGAAGCTGATACTCGACATAATAGAGTATGCGTTGGAAGCTATGGATCCGAGGAGGCGTGTAAGAAAGCTGTTGAGCATCGATGATGGAAGATTGAAAGTTGGTGAGCTGGAATATGAGCTATCGGGGATCGGCGATATCTATGTTTTGGGTGCCGGGAAAGGCTCAGTCTTCATAGCAGAGGCTTTAGAGGAGATTTTAGGCGATAGGATTAAGGATGGAATAGTGGTGGAGAAGAGAGGTCAAGGCAAAAAACTTAGGAGGATTAAGGTTTTAGAGGCCAGCCATCCTCTGCCGGACAGAGACGGATATGAAGCAGCATGCTCGGTCGTCGATTTAGCTAAGGAGGCTACAGAAAGGGACATAGTCTTCTTCTGTCTCGCAGGCGGAGCCTCAGCTTTACTGCCGTTACCTGCGGACGATATAACGTTGGAAGATAAGATAAAGGTGACAGATATGCTCTTAAAGTGTGGGGCAAGGATAGACGAGATAAATGCTGTCAGAAAACATATCTCAGCGATAAAGGGAGGTCGCCTAGCAAAATACATTCATCCAGCGGAGATAATAAACCTCATAATCGTAGATGAAGTAGCAGGTTTACCTTGGGGGCCGACCGTACCTGACAAGACGACGTTCCAAGACGCCGTATACACGCTGAAGAAATATGGTCTCTACGACAAGATTCCCTCGTCTATAAAAAACTATCTGGAAAGAGGCTTAAGAGACGAGAGTCTAGAGACACCTAAGCAGAGCGACTTCAGAGAGATAAAACTACATAACTTTATACTCGGCAATGCCGAGATGGTCTGTGAGGCAGCCGATGAGAAGGCCAAGGAGCTAGGATTAAACTCGATGATCCTCTCGACCATGATCGAAGGCGAAAGTAAAGAGGTAGGAACCGTTTTAGCGGGCATAGCTAAGGAGATAGCTAAGAACAGACGACCGGTGAATCCTCCCTGCGCTGTGATCTCCGGTGGAGAGACTACAGTAACGATAACCGGAGAGCCGGGTGAAGGCGGCCGAAACCAAGAGTTAGCTTTATCCTTCTCTTTGATGGTGGATGGAAGCAAACGTATAGTCGCAGCGTCTGTAGCCACCGACGGAACTGACGGGCCAACGGACATAGCCGGTGGGATAGTGGACGGTTACACGGTTAAGAGAGCTGAAGAGCTGGGTATAGATATCGCAGAGCATATAGCAAAACATGATTCCTCCCACGTCCTTAAAAAACTGAATGACGCCGTTTATACGGGGCCAACCGGAACAAACGTCATGGACCTAAGAGTTTTCATAGTAATTTAATATGCGAAGAATAAAAAATTTAAAGACGTCTCCCACGATTGGAGAAAAAACTGTTTTAACCTTAGAGTATGTTTAACCGTCTTGTGTTCGGCTTGAAACATGAAGAATTTTCTTCCTTCTATTTATTCTAGATAAAGAATCTTTAAGAGTTCCACGATCTTCTCGTCTCTCCACTCAGATATCTCGTCCATAGACTTACCTTTAACTAGAGACATATTTTTAACACCTTGAATAATCTTCCTCTCCGCTGACGAAGGTATGGATGTCCATGTGGCGAGGGTTCTCCACCTATTCTCCATCGCAGGTCCCAAATGACGAAGGTAGTATTCTATTCCGCCTTTTCCACCGCCTAGATGGTAGCTCAGGTAGGGTCCGAGAACCGCCCAACGGATTCCCAGACTAGCTGAAACGGCTTTATCGATGTCTTCGACTTCAGCGATCCCCCTGTAGACTAAGTCGATTGCCTCCCTCCATAGAGCAGCCGCCAAACGGTTGCCTATCGTTCCAACCGTCTCCTTCTTCTGCACGACCGTAACCTTTCCGAGTTTTATCATGAAACTTCTTGTTTTTCTCAAGGTTTCAGGTGAAGTCTTCTCTCCAGGCACGATCTCTACGAGGGGCATGAGGTGAGGCGGATTCCAAGGATGTACGATGACGCATCTCTCAGGCTTTTCCGTAGCCTCCTGTATAACGCTCATCTTCAGGGTTGAGGAGCTACTGGCGAGTATCGCGTGAGGTGGTGCGGCGGCGTCCATTAACCTAAACACTTCCTTCTTAACCTTATAGTCTTCATAAACCGATTCTTGGACGTAGTCAGCTTCGCTTACAGCGTCTTTGATATCGGTTGTGAAGTCTATCCTTCTGAAACAGTCTTTCCAGGATTCGTCCTTCAAAAGCCCTTTCTTGGCGAGGAACTCGAGGTTTCGCCGTATCTGAAAAGACGCATTTTCCAGGATTTCGTCTTTCAGGTCTTGTAGAGTGACTCTATAGCCTCTCCAAGCAAAAAGAGTTGCCCAACCTCGACCGATCAGTCCGGCTCCGACACAGGCAACTTTATCGACCTTCATTTTTCCTCCACCATAATCGACCGTCTAATTTCTTCTACCCTATTTAAAAGCCGAGTCTTTTAATCCATGTCAACATATGCGTGACTTGGCTAGGCGAAGAGTTGAAGAGTCTTTGTCTCTTCATCGAACTTCTTCTTCATATCTACGTCTTCCAGCTCCATGATAAAGACTTCGGCGAAACCGAAGACGATGCATCCCTCTAGTACATGTCCTCCCACCACCTTTATCTCGTCGTTCTCTACATATGAAAGAGTTATGTGAGCGTGGATCCAAGGTCTGCCTTCGACTTCGCTCACGTTTCCGGAGAGCGACAGAATCTCCATGGGCCTCTCGAAGGTTAAGAAAGAACGGTTTGCATCTGTTATCGGATACTCTTTAGGGAGGATCTTGCAGTTTCTGAGTTGCGCTTTCCTCAGTAGACCTACCCCCGATATTATCACTCCTCCCTTTACATGGTTCTCCTCGACGAGGCTACGGATAGACTCTATCAAGTCGCTGCCTGGCTTTATCCGTGCAACTAGAATCTTTCCACCTCTCCCCAGTCTACACAAATACGTGCTATCCAAAACGACCACCCCTCTGACTAACTATGATGTTTTTCGCTTTAATTTTAAGTTTGTGAAGACGTAGCATAAGGGAAGGTCTTGATAAGAGTGAACGATGAAGGAAAGGAGTCTCCTCAATGGAAGGGTGCATGTGGTTGGCGGGCCCGAGGGGATTCGAACCCCTGACCCTCGGCTTTCACCCTAGCCGTCCGGAGGCTTACACGTTCCCCTGAGTGGGTTCGATGCCCTGATCCAGGCTAGGCCACGGGCCCCCTGCTCTTCTACTAAAAACCTATTTAATCTTTGACTCCGATGAGTGTATGGGTCTGTTCTATGTCGGGCATCTGTCTTATCCTTGTGACTATTTCGTCCAGCTCTCTTAGGCTCTCAGTCTCTAATTTTATCACTAGGTCCCACATACCATAGGTTACTAGGACTTCGGAGACCTCCCTGTATTTTTCTATTTCTTCGGCTACTCTATGCTCCGTTCCTTTCTTGACTATCGCTAGGACGTAAGCTCCTACTCCCTGCCCTCTCATCTTTATCAAGATTTCTATCACTTAAGGGGGTAAATAAACGTTTATTATTGAGTTTAACTTAAAATAGAGTCGGTTCTGTTCGGGTGTCTACGTATCCATCTAGCTTAAATGTCTAGTCCTATAAAAAGTTAATATAGGTGCGTACGAGATGGTTAGGAGAACCACGATATCGTTAATAAAGTGTGATATAGGTTCTCTTCCAGGCCACCACGTGGTTCCTGAGACTCTCCTAGACATGGGTAGAAAGCGTCTAGCTCAAGCAAAAAAGGAAGGCATAATCAACAGTTATTACGTCTTTCACGCCGGAGACGACTTAGAGCTCCTAATGACACACGATAAAGGGGAGAACTCGTCTGAAATTCACTCTCTGGCTTGGGATATCTTCACCGAGGCAGCGGAGAAAGCGAAAAAACTGAAGCTGTATGGTGCAGGCCAAGACCTACTTAAGGACGCATTTTCAGGTAACATAAGGGGGTTAGGACCTGGCGTCGCCGAGATGGAGATCGAGGAAAGAGCTTCAGACCCGATGGTCGTTCTGGCAGCCGATAAGACCTCGCAGGGAGCGTTCAACCTTCCGTTGCTCCGTATATTCGCTGACCCGTTCAATACCGCAGGATTAGTCCTTGAACCAATGATGATGAAAGGCTTCAAATTCGAGGTTTTAGATCAGAAGGAACAGAAGAAGGCAGTCCTTAAATGTCCTGAAGAGCTGTATGAACTCATCGCTCTCATAGGCTCGGTAGAGAGGTATGTGATCTCTCATGTATGGAGGGCGGTCGACGACCTAATATGTGTAGCGACGAGCACCACTAAGCTTTCGATGATAGCCGGTAGATACGTCGGTAAAGACGACCCTGTAGCTATAGTTAGGATACAGCATGGTCTCCCAGCTCTGGGTGAAGTACTTGCCCCGTTCCTTCACAGCTACTTCGTCGAAGGGTGGATGAGGGGAAGCCACTGGGGGCCCGTGATGCCTGTAAGCCTTAGAGATAGTAGATGTACGCTGTTCGACGGTCCTCCAAGGATGCTTGCCTTAGGTTTCCAAGTGAGCGACGGGGAGATAGTGAGCGATGAAGACGGGAGTCCTCTGATCTATGACCTCTTCGACGACCCGGCTTTCGACTTAGCTAGAAGGGAGTGCATCGAATACGCTTCTATGATCAGAAGGATGGGCGAATTCGAGCCTGCAAGGCTGCCTGAATCATATATGGAATACACGGCCCTCTCTACGGTCCTTGAGAAACTTAAAGACAAGTTTCATCCCATCTAGCCTTCAGTTTTTAGCTAGCTGAAAAGGTAGGTGAGGTTAAGCCTGTTCACGCGGTGACCTGAAGGTCCGACGTATTCAGGGGGTCCTAAAGTAGAGAAAAACTATAAAGAAGGTTCATTCGATCAACTGTGTGGTCAAGACTTAGATGTATAATAACCGTTTAGACTGGACTTTGTGATCTAAACCTCCTCAAACTTTTTCTAGACCTCTTATCGCTTTTCTTCGTCAGGATCTTCTTGAGCTTATCTGTTATTACGTCGAATATGGATGGTAAGTCCCATCCTCCCTCGGAGTAGACGTAAAGTTTCTCGGCAGACCTGACCGATACTTTAACTTCATACCTATGCCTGTCTCCTGAGAGCTCTCTAGCCTTGATAGTCGATCTTATCTCCTCGATTTCTGGGAAGGATCTGCGTAGGGCTCTAGCTCCTCTCATGAACTTCATTTTGGCTAACTCAGCCTCGAAGGGGTCGTCTGGAAGACCTGTTATGTATGCTGGAATGTCGAGTTTCTCCGGCTCCGCCAGGAAGACTATGAAGTCTCTGTAGGTCACTATGCCCTGAAGTTCATGCCAGAGTTTGACTATGGAGTATGTTTCGCCGTGCTCTATCATTCTCCTCAGCACGGTTAAGGCTTTTTCCTTAGGTTCGTATAGAAGGACGTGTGAGTTCATCAAGCCTGAAACCTTAAGGTTTAAGTAGCTCGAGGGCTTACTGACGAAGGCCCCTTTCTCCAGTCCCTCCCTAGGGAACATGGAGAAGACTATATGGCTTGAAAGTAAGATTCCGCAGAGCTCCCTAGAATCCAGTACTGGGAGGTGGTCTATGCCCTCTTTGATCATGATTCTCCTAGCTTTAGATACGGTATCTCTTTTATCTATCGTTACAGGGTTTCTGGTCATCACTTTGCTCACCCTGACATTCCTTAAAGCTTTCGCCGATAGGAGGGCTCGGCAAAGACTTCGAGTAGTGACGGCTCCCCTTATCTTTCCGTTCTCCACTATGGGTAGAGCTCTCACCCTATAGTCGTTCATCAGTTTAGCTGCCTTTCCGACAGTAGTTTCAGGGGAGAGCCTGGATACGTAGAACATTAAAGTCGAGGTCCTCATGTTCGATATGTCTGAAGCCTTCAGGATCTCTCTCATTGTTAAGGCTCCTACCTTCTTTCCGTCTTGGATGAATACTTCGTATGCTCCGCTTTGTTTGAGTGCGCCTATAACCTCGGATATAGGTGCCGTAGGCGATACTACTATCGGGTCTGTTTCAAAGTCTTCAACCTTCAGGTTCTTTAACCTCTCCAAACAAAAACCCTTCCAGAAGCACTTTTCATAATATTCTAGACACTACTACCTCTTTATAGTTTATCGTGTAATCCTCCATCTAGATTTCTATGAAGCTGGAGTAGTTTAGGCGCTTGGGCAGAGTAAACCTGAGATTCCGAGGATCAGGCTTGACACCATAATCAACGCCACGAGCAGTGTTACGGCTGCGAACTTATATTCCCGTTTCATTAGATAGATTATCGACGACGCTATGGCTACCGTGAAGGGGGTTGCCAGCAAGATTAAGCTTCCTGCAAGAAATAAGAGAGAGAACCCTGAAACTTCGCATCCACCAAGATTCACTGTTACGCTGTAACCTATGATTTCTTGACCGTTTAACACGGGAAGCATACGAAACAAGATACCTAAGATGAATAGGATCATGCTGCCAAGCGAGCCGGCAGTCAAGATCTTGTAGGCTGTTTTATCTAACTCCGTTTCCACTCACCTCCGAGTGATCGTCGGGATCTCTATCCCGAATCCTAGGAGCAGACCCTTAGCGAACATCGAATAAGCTAGGTAGCCGAGGAGGAGGGCTATCATCCACTTGATCGTGCGGCTGCGGAGTCTATTCATCACACGCGAGCCGAAGAACGTTCCGATTATGGTTCCTGTCGCAAGCGAGGCTATCAGGTCGAAGTCCATCAGTCCAGCCAGCAGGTACAGTAAAGCGCTTGTCGAAGCGGTTACGCCGAGCATGAGTTGACTCGTTCCTACGGCTACTTTTATGGGTACGTTCATGAAGATGTTCATAGCCCCCACCTTTATCACACCTCCTCCTATCCCAAGCAAACCTGAACCCACCCCCGCGATGAATGCTAAGGCTAATCCTTCATTCATTCCTGATACTCGATAAGAGACCTTCCTCTTTAAGGCTCGGTCGTAGTACCAGTCTCTGATGTCGAAGATCCTCGACAATGCGTCGACTTCGACGTTCTGTCTCTTCTGGATAGGTTTCTCCTCTATGCTACGCACCCGAAACGTGGATACGGCGATGTAGAAGAGTAGTAGACTGAAGACGAGGAATAAAACCCAGCTCGAGAGGAGTAAGGCTATAACGCTTCCGGTTAAGGCTCCTAGGGTTGTAGCGACCTCGAGTAGGAAGGCTAGCTTGATGTTCGTTATGCCTTGTTTGATGTAGGATGAGGCTCCAGCCGTGGAGGTCGCGATGACGGCCATTAAGCTCGCCGGTATCGTTTTATGGATCGGCACGTTACATAGAAGCGTCAGGAAAGGTACTAGGAATATTCCCCCGCCGGAGCCTATCAACGAACCTAGGAAGCCTGAGAGGATCCCGACTAAGACCGAGAGAAGCAAATTCACCATCGGTTACCCTTTCTCCGGTTAAGAGAGTCTTCTGAACCTTTTTAGTTCTAGATGAATATGTTATATAAAAGATCTGGTGATAAATTCTACGGATGGGAATTAAAGCTTGAAAGAAGGAATACTCATGAAAGAAAACCTGATTCTCCCATATAGTTTCAACCTGCTAACTACATACTCTCCTAGGAAGATCGTTCTAGGTTTAGACGCTGTCGATGTATGCGTTCAAGAGTTCGAGCTTAAGGCTGGAATGAAAGTTCTTGTCGTGACGGATAGGGGTGTCAGAGATGCGGGGATACTCGAGAGGGTTACCGATAAACTCGATGGCTCGGATGTGTCTTTCGACGTTTACGACAGGGTCGAATCTGATCCTAAGCTATCCAAGGCTGAGGAGGTTGCGGAGACGGCTCGCGGTGGAAAATACGATGCAGTGATAGGTTTAGGTGGAGGTAGCTCCATGGACATGGCGAAGGTTGCCTCCCTAAGCATCTCTAATCTTGGTAGGATCGAGAATTACGTTGGGGTAGAGCTTGTCAAGCGCAGGGGTCTCCCAATCTATTGTATACCGACCACTGCTGGCACCGGTAGTGAGGTCACGAGGGTTGCGGTCGTTACGGTCGGGAAGATAAAGAAAGCGATAGTCAGTTCGAAGATCGTTCCAGACATAGCTTTAGTGGACCCCAAGTTAACGGTTACTATGCCTCCCAAAGTTACGGCAGGTTCAGGTTTAGACGCTCTCAGCCACGCCATAGAGGCTATACTATCGCTTAACGCGAATCCCATGACGATCGCTTTGGGCCTAGAGGCGGTGAGGCTGATATCGGAGAACCTGAGAACCGCATACTACGACGGGAGGAACGTTGAAGCTAGGTACCACATGTCTTTAGCGGCGACTATGGCAGGCCTATCTTTTAACGGTCCGGGTTTAGTGCATGGGCATAGTATAGCTCAAACCTTCGGGCCTCTCTACGGTGTGCCTCACGGCCTCTCCTGCGCTATGACCTTACCTTACATAATGGATTTCTACCTTCCCGCTGTTCCAGAGAGGCTTGCTTGGGTCGCTGAGGCGATGGGTGAAGACGTTTACGGTTTGACTTCTAGTGAAGCCGCTAGATCGGCGGTCGAAGCGGTCTACAAGTTATGTGTAGACTTGAAGGTTCCTTCCTTGAGGGATGTGGGGGTGGAGAGGGAGAGTATCCCTGAGCTAGCCGAGTTCTGCGTTAAAGAGTGGGTGAGGCCGAATAGTCCACGCTCGTTGACGAAGGAAGATGCCATAAGGATTCTGGAGAAGATGTGGGAGGGGGAACTTTAGGTTTCTTCTCAAGGTCTTGCGCCTAAGACGAGCGGGACATTGATCTCTTTTCCCTCACGTATCACCGTGAGAACTATCTCGTCTCCGACGTTCTTGTAGCGTTCTATGTAAACCAGTATGTCGTTAATACCCCGTACTTCCCTTCCGTCTATACCTACTATAACGTCTCCTCCTATCCAAACTTTCTCGCCCTCGATGACTACCTCTCTGTCTCCGCCTCTTATCCCAGCCTTCTCCGCCGGGCTACCCTTCATGACAGACGTAACCAGGAAGCCTTTAGGCTCCTTTAGGCCCATGAGCTTAGCGATTTCCGGAGTCACGTCTAGGCCTGCCACCCCTATCCACGGGTGTTGGTAGCACCCTCTTTCTATGAGAGATGGAACAACCTTGCGGACGAGGTTTGAGGGTATGGCGAAACCTACTCCAGAGAAGGTGCCCGTATAGCTGTAGATGGCTGTGTTGACGCCTACGACCTCACCAAACCTGTTTAGAAGTGGTCCTCCAGAGTTACCCGGGTTTATCGCTGCGTCTGTCTGGATTACGTCTACTATGAGGTATCCGCCTTTAGTTTCCAGTTGCCTCCCGAGCTGGCTGACTATTCCTTCGGTTATGGAGCAGGAGAGGCCGAATGGGTTGCCGACGGCATATACGGGTTCTCCGACGACGAGTTTAGAAGAGTTTCCGAGGGGCAAGGGTATCAGTTTCTCTTCTGGGACGTCGACCTTTATTACCGCTAGGTCACTGTATGGGTCTCTGCCCACGAGTTCGGCGTTAACCGTGGTTCCGTCGATGAACCTTACGGTTATCTTTCCTTCAGATTCGACGACGTGGTTGTTCGTTATTATGTGGCCTTCCTTATCGTAGACGAAGCCTGTCCCTTCGGCAACCGACCTGCCCAGCGGAGTGACCGACGTAACCTTGATCAAGACCACCGAGTTCTTGGTCAGGTTGTATATCCAAGCCGCCGTAAGGGATACCGTTTGGTTAGGTCTTTCACTCTTCAGGTTCTCGATTAACTTATTCAGCCCTGCAACCTCAGACTTAAGCGACGTTAACTGGACGTTCACTTGGACTAGCTTCTCCTCTAGCCTCTCATTTTCTGAATAGAGGTTGTTGAAGACTATGAGGAAATAGGTTCCCATGAATACTGAGATGAATATGAGGACCACGGAGATCTTGAGCCATCGACTGCCAGATATGGCGGACATAGACCAAACGTCTCCTTCGAGTAACCGAAGTGTAAAGAGAAATTTAAGATTTATCGATGAGAAACCGATTTTCTACGTTATTAACTAATTTATAACTTGGTAGAGTATTTTAGTGTTGAAGGGAGGGCTGTTGGGGACCGTAGACCTTGTAGTTCGAAACGCGAAAGTCTATTACGGCGGTTGCTTCATCGACGGTGGAGTGGCGGTGGAGGAGGGCGTTATCGTGTGTGTCGGCAAGGATACCTGCCTCCCTAAGGCCGATAGGACGGTCGATGCAGGCGGCAGGCCGCTGATTCCGGGGGCCATAGACGGCCACGTCCATATAAGGGAGCCTTGGGATAGAGTGGACAGGAAGCTTGTCTCCTCGTCGTCTGACGTGCCGACCGACACTCAGGCGGCAGCGGTTGGTGGTGTGACGACCGTTATCAACCAACCTAACGTTCATCCGTCGGTCGTGGATTCGAGGTCGCTTGAGCGTGAGGTTAAGGCTTGGGAGGGAAGGTCCTACATAGATTATGGTTTTCATGGTGGTGTCAAACCTGAAGTTGATCTGGAGGCTGTCGAGGAACTGTGGGATGCGGGGGTTATGGGATTAAAGATTTTCTTGGCTTCCTCGGATCCTCATTGGCCTCCGCTCGACGACGGAGGCCTGCTGTATACTCTACGGAAGACTAGCGAGCTAAACGCTTTACCTATAATCCACGCGGAGAACGGTTCGATCATAGCTAGAAAGGTTAAGGAGTTGAAAGCTCTCGGCAGGAGAGACTATGCTTCGCATCTCGAGAGTAGACCCCCTATAGCTGAAGTGGAGGCTGTTAGAAGGGTGGCTTTCCTGTTAGATAAGACCGGTTCTAGGGGTTTAATCGCCCATGTAAGCGTCGCGGAGTCTGTGTTCGAAGCCTCGAAGATTAGGGAAGATGGAGGTAGGGTCTATCTAGAGACTTGTCCACAATACCTCTTTCTGAGCAACGAGGACCTAAAGGCTCGGGGTCCATGGCTTAAGTGTGCTCCGCCCTTGAGGGAGAGGAGAGAGAACGCTAAGCTCTGGAACCTGCTGTCTCGTGGGTTTATAGACGTCCTGGCCTCAGACCATGCTCCACATCCTAGGGAACTGAAGGAGAGAGGCTTCGATGACTTCTGGGAGGCTCCTAACGGTTTTCCAGGTGTGGAGACAACCTTGCCCCTGATGCTCACAGCGGTGAAGGAAGGTAAGCTTAGCTTGAAACGTTTAGTGGAGGTTTTCTGTGAGAATCCTGCAAGGCTATACGGGCTGTATCCAAAGAAAGGTGTGATCTCGGTTGGGTCAGACGGCGACCTAGTACTCGTCGACCTTAAGCGAGAGGAGGTCGTGTCCTCAGATAGGTTGAAGATGAAGTGTGGCTGGTCTCCCTACGAAGGCTTCAGGCTGAAGGGTGTACCCGTATTAACAGTGGTTCGGGGTGAGATAGTCGCTGAGGACCGTGAAGTCGTGGGAGCTGAGGGCCATGGTAAACGTTTGAGGAGGCTACAGGCTTCTCTCGTCGATCGTAGAAAAGTCTAAGCGGGAGGATACTTAAGTTGAGGGTTCTAGCTCTCTCAGACTTCCACGGTTTTCTCCCGTCATTCCATAGGGTAGCCGAGAAAGTGGATGAAGTCGAGGCCGACCTGATAGTCGTAGCAGGCGACATAACCCACTTCGGGGGCTTGGAAGACGCTAAGAACCTTCTCCAAATACTAGCTCAAAGCGGGCTGCAAGTCCTCTTCGTCCCTGGAAACTGCGATCCGCCTTCTTTAGCTTCCGTGGACTGGAGTAAGCCTCGCTGCCTTCACGGCAGAAGTGTAAGCGTAGAGGGCTTCCGTTTCATTGGAGTAGGCGGAGCGTTGAAGGGCCCCTTTTACACGCTCTTCGAGGTCGAAGACCGAGAGATAAAAGCAGTCCTAGAATCTTGTCTAGAGTCTGACACCTCCGGAAGGCTTATAGTTGTCTCACATAACCCCCCGAAAGACACCAAGTTAGACTTAACGCGTCTCGGTCTCCACGTCGGGAGTTCTAGCTTAAGGGGCTTCATAGAGAGATATAAGCCTCTCTGCGTAGTCTGCGGTCACATTCATGAGGCTCGAGGCATCGACTCGCTGGGCTCGACCGTCCTGGTCAACCCTGGGCCTGCCAGAGACGGGAACTACGCCCTCTTAGAGTTGAACGGCGGGGTCAAGGTGGAGCTTGGTAGACTTTAAGTTCGGCACATATTTTCTAAAGTTTTCTTTATGCTCTCTCCGACTATCGCTTCTTCACCGTCCATCAGCGTGTAGGGGAAGACCATAAGCTTGTCCGGTTCGGTGAAGAGGACCCAGACGTAGGGTGGGTTCTCTCTCTCAAAAGGTACGCTACCTCCTCAGAGGAAGTCCTAAGCGCCTTGACGTCTAGCTCCTCATATACGTCCAAACCTCTATCGCCTTTTAAAGTCGTGATACGTCTATCTTTAACGTTTCCTTCACCCCTTCTATTTTGTTTACTGCTTTCTTAAACTCCGTGAAGGCAAGCTTAAATCCCGGGGCGAAAAGCCTTCTATCCTCTTTAACGTCTCTCTCTACCTCCTTAAGGTCTTCGAAGAAGCATTCCGTGACTTCTTCCCTGTTGAAGTTAGGTTCTTCGTCGGAGAACAGTAGATACAGAGCGCTTATCTCCTCCTCTTCTCTGGTTGAAGTTCTGAACTTTCCGAGATAGACTAGTTCTCCGTCTATCCCAAGCTCCTCCTTGAGTTCTCTATGCGCCGCCTCCTCATAGGTTTCGCCGTAGTCGACGTGGCCTGTGGCAGACCCTGTATAATATCCTGGGTAAAGGTCTTTGTTCATGCTCCTCTTTTGGAGAAGCAGTTTACCTTGGCTGTTCACTACGAAGACGTAGACAGACCTATGTAGGAGTCTCTTGCTGTGGCATTCGCTTCTGGCAGCCCGTCCGATGAGGTTGTCCTCCTCGTCGACTAGGCAGAGATATTCGACCAACCGGTTACTCCTCTCTCTCGTCTGCTTCCTTCATGAGTTTCTCCTCGAGGTGAATAAGGAGGCCTATCCTCTTCTCCCATTTTCTAAAGAACTCGTGTTGCTCGTAGAACATGTAGATGGAGTATACGAGTAGGAAGATTATGAATAGGAGGAACAGTGTGTCGAGGAACATCCTTGGTCTGAAGAGCAGTCTTAGATCGATCATCCTAACTATGAAGAATAGTAGGAGGCCAGATAACACTATACCCACTAGAGATCCTGTCCTAAACCTATCCCACTCCCTCTCAAGGTCTAAGAGGAAGTCGTGCAGGGTTCTCAGCGGGTAAGTCTCCCTCTCCTCATCTTTCTTCATCTAGGCTTCACACACCTATATACTTGTCGATGAGACCTTAAATAAGATTCACCATAGATGCACTACAATATCGAGGGTAGAGCCCTACGTAGTTCGTCATAGACCCTCCTCCCCTTACGCGTCAGCCTATATCTACCGTTTCCCGCGTCCTCTAGAAGCCCGGCCCTCTCTAGGTATGAGAGGTGTTTCAGGAAGTCGTCGTAAGCTAGGGTCGTAGCCCTCCTCCAGATATGCGTCCTAAGCTGGGGGCCTGATGCATAATACAGAAACTCCAGTATCTCGAACCTTATCTGAACAGCTCCTTTACGCACTCTACCCATCAACAGGCACCAAACTTTTCCTCAGATTAACTTAGCGAAACCATATAAAATGTTTTTAGAGAAAAGATGAATGGTCTGGCGCCGCGGAGGGGATTCGAACCCCTGTGGCCCAAGGGGCCACTGGCTCCCTCCTCCAGCCCCTT
>CAZVJZ010000018.1:8126-16856 GCA_964627655.1 uncultured Candidatus Bathyarchaeia archaeon | reverse complement strand
GGCTTAAACCCCTCGAGATAATAGTCGTCAACATGGTTCTAGCGGAAGACGAAAAGACGATCTCGACGACTCGAATACGGAAAGGAGAGATAGACCGGGAAGGACGATTGATAGGCAAAGACAGAACATAAACTTTAATTCATATTAGACTGCTTCTTAGATCGGTGACTCCGAGGAAGTAGACGTGAAACGAACAGGCATCATAGACCTACCGCTCCACTCTGGTAAAGCGCCCTACTGGCTTTTCTCTAGGATGGTTAAGCTAGCCAAACCGATAGTCACCATAATCATAGAGGAGTATGGAACCGAAGAGTTTCTCGGCAGGATTTCGGATACATACTGGTTCCAGAGTCTAGGCTGTGTTTTAGGTTTCGACTGGCATTCATCAGGTGTAACCACCGTGGTTACAGGAGCACTTAAGGAGGCGATAGACCCAAATTTACATGGCATAACCGTGTGCGGTGGAAAGGGCGTCGCCTCGAGAAGGACGCCGGATGAGATAGTAGAGTCATGTGAAGCTTTAGGTTTATCCTCGCAGGATGCGGAGAGGCTAACCTACGTGAGTAAGATGACCTCTAAAATCGATAATACGGCCATACAGTCCGGCCATCCACTCTACCACCATGCAGTGTTCATCTCTGAGAAAGGAGATTGGGCGGTCGTCCAACAGGGGATGAACACCTCCGACAGAACGGCTAGAAGGTACCACTGGTTCTCTAGAGAATGCAGAAGTTTCGTCGTCGAACCCCATAAGGCAGTCGTAGGCGACAAAGTAAGAGATAGAGTTTTAAATTTAACCTCGAGGGATAGCGAGGGATGTAGGAAGGTTATAGTAGACTTGGCTAAGGAGGAGCCTAGGAGAATATATAGGGCTTTAAGGTCTATCAGACCGAAATACCAAAGCAGCCTAGAAAAATGGTTGTCTAATAGGCGAGAAGTTTACGGCGACATAGAGTATCTGAGACTACCAAGTAGAGTAAACTGGAACGCCCTACGCAAAGCTTATGAATCGCAGGTAAGGAGCTTCGAAGAGCTGATCCAAATCCGAGGGTTAGGTCCGGCGACCGTCAGAGGTTTAGCCCTCATATCGGAGCTCATCTATGGAGAGAAGCCGAGCTGGAGGGATCCTGTAAAATACTCTTTCGCCTTCGGCGGCAAGGACGGAGTGCCTTTCCCGGTCGATAGGAGAGCGATGGACGAAGCCATAGGTTTCCTTAAAGAGGCTGTGAGGAACGCTAAGCTTGGAGATAGAGATAAAGCACGCATACTGATGAAGCTTAACCGTATGGCGTCAAGGCTGTAGTGGAGATGAGGAGAAAGAGGCTTAGAGACGTTCTAGCCGACAAGTTAAGCCCAGAAGAACTGAGGAAAGTCTACAACTCTTACGACGTGATCGGAGACATAGCAGTGATAAGGTTGAGAGATGAATTAGCAGACAAAGCCGAGGTGATCGCTCAAGCCATTATGGAGACGCAGAGTAGGGTTAAGACGGTTCTCCGGCAGGTCTCGCCAGTCTCCGACGTCTACCGGGTGAGGAGGCTAGAGTGGGTTCTGGGAGAGAGGAAGACAGAAACCGAGTATAAGGAGTTCGGATGCTTGTTCAAAGTAGACTTGGCTAAGGCATACTTCTCGCCTAGACTGTCCAACGAGAGAATAAGAATAGCCAGAAAAGTCGAAGAAGGCGAAGTAGTCGTAAACATGTTCGCAGGCGTAGGGACATATTCCATAATAATCGCCAAGCACTCGAAGCCTAGCAAGGTCTACTCGATAGACATAAACCCGGAAGCCGTAAGATACATGAAAGAGAACATAGCGATAAACAAGGTTCAGGAAACGGTTATACCCATATTCGGAGACGCTAGAGAAGTTATAGAGAAGCATCTAAAAGGAAAGGCGGATAGGATTCTAATGCCACTACCTGAGAGAGCGTTAGAATATTTAGACTGTGCAGTCGAAGCGCTTAAACCTGTGGAGGGATGGATTCACTATTACTCCTTCGAGCACGGGAAAAAGCGAGACGAGCTTATAAGTAAGGCGAAGGAAAAAGCCTCTAAGAAGCTTAGGAGCCTGAAGGTTGATTTCGAGTTCGACGAGGGAAGGATCGTAAGGGAAACCGGACCTAACTGGCATCAGGTGGCTCTAGACATAAAGGTTAAGAGAAGAGGTCTTTAAAAGGGTGTATAGAGAACTGTATACAGCAGGATAAGCGTAACTAACCAAGTTATGAAGTATGCACCTATCCCTGTCGTAACTATAGACGAAGGCTTCTTAACTTTACTTATAAACTTCAGTTTATAGAGATAGTATGTCACCAGATAGATCAAGAGGCTTATCGATATGAGCGCAGGAAGGTCGTCTATCTTAAGTAAGGCGGTGACTACGCCAGTGAGGAAACCTAAGACCGCTCGGCTCCAATAAATAAAACTTAAAGGCTTCAATCTAACATTCACCCTTAGAGATGAAGAGAGAGTTATCGAGTTTCGACATCATGATTCTCCTCCGAGAGCTCAGAGGATCGATTATTTCAAGTCTCATCGATAACATTTACCAAATAAATGAGAATACCATTCTATTAAAGCTTCGTAAAAAAGGAGAGCCTCCGTTATGGATGGTTCTGGAGGCCGGTAAAAGGTTTAACCTGACAGCCTACAGCCTCCAGAGGCCGAAGAAGCCTACTCAGTTCTGTATGGCTTTAAGGAAGTACCTCAGAGGCGGAAGGATCGAAAACGTCGAGCAACACGAATTTGAAAGAATCCTGAAACTTTCTGTCGAAAACCGATCTGAAAAATTTCATCTTATCTGCGAGTTCTTCAGAAACGGAAACATAATCTTAACCGACAGCGAATTCAAGATTCTACACGCCCTATACTACCGAAGGATGCGTGATAGAAACGTTATAAGGGGAGAGAAGCTCGCTTTTCCACCCTCCTCAGGATTTAACCCATTAAAAATAGACCTAGAAAAGCTTAAGGAGATAAGAAATCTTTCAGACACACAGATAGTTAGGGCTTTGACTAAGTTTCTAAGCATCGGAGGACTATATGCAGAGGAAATCTTAAGGCTCGCTGAAATAGACAAGAAGAAGTTGGTGAAAAACCTAAGCGATGAAGACCTCCAGAAGATATACTGCGCTATCCAACATTTAATCGAGTCTGCGGAGAGAGCTGTGAAGCCTCAGATCGTAATCGACGAGGAGGGGAAGCCTATAGACGTCGTTCCGTTCGAACTCACGAAGTACAGGGACTCCAGAAAGGTCTATCTGAAACTGTTCAACGAAGCGGTCGATAAATTCTACACAGAATTCTATGTCAAAGGAGTCTCAGAGGAGATTTCAGAGAGAATCGAGAAGGAGCTGGCTAAGTATGAGGCTATACTGCGAGGACAGGTCGAAAGTCAAAAGAGTATTCAGAAGGAAATAGACAGGTCTAGGAGGATAGGAGACATAATCTACTCACACCTTAACGAGCTAACCCATCTGAAGCGGGTCGTAGAAGAGAATAAGGACCGAGGATTAAAGCTCGATGAGATAGCTTCCATCTTAAACTCGGAGAAGAAGGCTGAAAGGATTCCCTATGTTTACTTCGAGGGGTTTAACCCTGAGAAAGGGGAGATGAAAGTCACACTCAACGGAGAGAAGTTTCAGATTTCCATCTCAGACTCTATATATAAAGATGCCGAAAAATACTATCAGAGAGCTAAAACCCTCGAGAAGAAACTTGAAGGCCTTAAAAAGGCTATCAGAGAGATGGAGGAAAGGACCCGGAAGCTACGTGAAAAGGGCGAAATAGAAAAGAGTAAATCTTTAAAAGTGAAGCCTATAAGGAAGCAAAAATGGTATGAGAAGTTCAGGTGGTTCCACTCCTCAGAAGGCTTCCTAATAATCGGTGGAAGAGACGCTGCAACAAACGACATACTGATAAAGAAGTATATGGAGCCGAAGGATATAGTTCTTCACGCTGAAGTCGCAGGCGCCCCCTTCGTACTGATAAAGACACATGGAGAAGAACCGACTCCAGAGACCTTAAGGGAAGCAGCTATATTCGCAGCGTCCTACTCGAAGGCTTGGAGGGAAGGTTTAAGCAGCGTCGACGTCTATTGGGTTAAGCCGGACCAGGTGAGTTGGAGTCCTCCTTCAGGCCAGTACCTAAGGAGAGGCTCTTTCATAATTAAAGGGGAAAGAAACTACCTTAGAGAGGTCCCTTTAAAGATAGCTATAGGGGTCGTGAAAAACGAGGAACTACATGTTATAGGAGGGCCCAGAGAAGCCGTGAGTAAGAGGGCGTTATGCTTTGTCGAAATTAAGCCTGGCAGGATTAAAAGCGGCTCCCTCGCAAAGAAGGTTAGAGAGAAGCTCAGTAAACTCACAGAACCTGAGGTAGCCAAGTCGATCATGGAGATCCCGATAGAGGAGATTCAGAGGTTTATACCTCCAGGAGGCGGAGAGTTGAGTTAACTCTCCGATCGAAACGTTAAGACTACAAGACGCACGTCGGAGAAATTTTTATTCGGAAATATTTTAATAAGCTTCTTGAGTATCTCACACATAGAGTGGGTTAAATTGGAGGAGCTAGGCATACGGATGAAGATGCTGGTCAAGGATGTCATGAGCAGCCCAGTCATAACGGTCAGTGAAGACTCGACCGTCGAGGAAGCGGCTAAACTAATGGCAAAATACAATATAGGATGTGTGATAGTAACTAAGGATAACGGTAAGCCCGTCGGCATAATCACCGAAAACGATCTAGTAAGGAGGGTGGTATCCAAAAACCTTAGGCCAAGCGAAATTAAAAGTAAAGAGGTTATGTCCTCGCCCTTGATCACCATAGACCCGGAAAAGACCGTGATGGAAGCCGCTAGGCTGATGAGCAAACGGAACGTCCGAAGACTGCCCGTCATGTATAAGGGAAGGCTAGAAGGGATAGTGGCAGGAAAAGATATATTGGCTATAACACCTGAATTGATAGAGATAATAGAGGAGAAAGCTCGCATAGAAAACGATAACTTCTCAGGAGAGGCTGGTGAATCGGTGCCGATGGCCGGATATTGCGATTACTGCGGACAATGGTCTGAAAACCTGAAAGAGGTGGAAGGTAAATTCCTCTGTGAAGAGTGTCGAATAGAACTTAGAGAAGAGGTTTAACCTGCTCTTTAAGAAGATTAGATTTTTGTTTCCTAACTCCTTTTAAGGGAAGAACGCTATAGTGAAGGATGAATGACGGAAAGACCTAAATTTGTAGTCGACGGGATGCTCGGCAAGCTGGCTAGGTGGCTTCGAATCTTAGGATACGACGTGAAATATTATAGATCGATGGACGACGACTCTTTAATAGAGATCGCAGAGAAGGAAAACCGTATATTACTGACTCGGGATAACGCTCTCCACAGAAAGTCCATCGCAAAGAAAGTCTACTCGATCTTGCTGGAAGAGGAGTCGAGGATTAAGAATCTAGCTAAGTTATCCAAAGCTCTGGGAATAGCTTTGGAGGTCGACACAGCTATTTCTAGATGCCCAAAATGCAATTCCAAGATAGAACCTATAGCTAAAAACTCTATACGTGGAAAAGTTCCAGAAAAAACTTTTAGGAGGTTTAACGAATTTTGGATCTGCCCGAACTGCGGTCAGGTTTACTGGAGAGGCTCCCACTGGAAAAACATCTATGTAACCTTGAATGAAGTCAAGAAGAGTATTTCTCAGTAGATTCCTCCCTCTATAGTAGCTTCGGCCTCTTCAGTCTCCACTTCACTAGTCTCTGGTTGGTACTCTTCGTACTGAGTAACCGGTTCTTGAGGAGTAGGCTCTGGTTCTGTAGGCGACAACTTGGCTAATGCTTCGTTCAGCTCGCTTATCTCGCTCGTCGTAGACTCTAGGCCTAGGTTGAGGGCTTCTCTCTGTCTCTCATAGGAGATTTCGTCTATCTCCTCTGCGGCATGAAAGATCTCCAAGCTCGCTATGAAACGCTCTAGGAGTTCCTTCTGTTTTTCGAGGTCGCTGAGCCTAGCCTTCATCTTCTCTTGAACCTTACTGGTGAGGTCTTCGATGTCTTTAAGCGTACCACTGATTTCCTCATTAATGTAATCGTACGTAGATTTAGAGATTCTTCCCGAGCTAAGTAGCGAGTCTAGTGCCTGCTTCTTTTTATTCACGAGATCCCTTTCTCTAACCAAAATCTCAAAAGTATTCTTCCACGATACCATCTTAACATCCCAAACACATTTCACATAGAAACAAAAAATAACGTTTATCATCATCTAGATATATTGCTGGAAAATATGGCTTTTAATAAATTGGTAGATCGCCACGAATCAAGGACTCGCAGAACTCCTCTATGTTCGCCAGCTCATACTCGACTATATCCCGAACTTTTCGCTTTATATCGTCCATGTTAGAGTTTTCCTCTGCAATTACCTCAGCTACGGCTATGGTAGGCTCATCGATCGGTTTACCTATCTGGCTTAAAAGCCAGATATAAACCTCGAGGAGCCCTGAAACCTCATTAAACACGTCGTTTGCGATCTTATATGTAAGAACGTTATAGATTTTTCCGACGTGGCTGACGGGGTTCTTTCCAGCGGCTGCTTCAGAGCATATGGGCCGATTTAATGGTATGACACCGTTAACTCTATTCCCTCTACCAACTTGACCTGAATCCGCACTCTCAGCGCTAGTACCTAGAACCGTTAGATACACCCCTGAGATTCCTTTCCCTCTCTCGTCTAAAGTGTTTAGGGATAATGCTATCTTATCGAAGTAGTCTGACTTATCGAGGAACTCTTTAATTCTATAGAAGACCTCTTCTTTCTTGGCGAAATATTCTTCTTCACTCTCGATAAATCTATCGATGAAAGCCATAGACACAGTGAGGTAAAGCTCCTTGTTTCTCCTTAAACCCATAACCTTTATGTCTTCACCCGTTTCTGGAAAACGGTTTTTGAAGCCCTTAGAGTTTAAGTAACGCTCTAAGTTGAGTACGAGCTCCTCGGTCTTGCTCATAGGCGCATACCCAACAGCCGCTGACGTATCGTTTGCGTCTAAAATCCCCTTCTTTAAGAAGATCCGAGTTAGTTCTGGAGACCCTGGTTTAAACTCTATCTGATAGTTTACATGAGCCTCTGGATCCACGAACCTTAGATTCTCTTTTATCCATCTTTTAGCTGTTTCTACCGCTATTTCTTCTACCGGAATGTTTATTTCGTCGACCTTAAAAGTCGCTCTGTCACCCATCACCAGGAGCATAGGCTTCTTTACTATACCTCCTCCGAAACGAATCTCCGTTTCGCCCGCTACTAGAAGGGATTTGTCGGCGTTATGATGCAACACGGCACCCACTCTATTAAGATACTCTTTACTGAGCTCGATGGATATACTGTTCATTATTCCGTCGCAGATGGAGTCTGGGTGACCTAAACCCTTCCTCTCGACTATCTCAAAGCTCTGTTCGTCTATAGGTTTCTGGTGTAAGTCGTTAATTAGGATGTTTCTCATCCCACGACACCTTCAAGCTCTTTAGATCCAATTCAGCAATAGTTTTCACATTTTTTAATTTTTTGGTGCCAATAGATTACTCACACTCATAAAACAACGCCTTCTCAGCCTCTGACAACTCTAGCTCTCGAAACCGATTTAACATTCCTACGCCTTCAATGATCTAGAGGAGTGAAGCCACTATTGGAAGGCTCGGAAACTCTGATACCCTTCATAAAAGAGAAGAAGGAAGATCAGCCCACGATCATAGTCGATAGCCGAGAGGCAAGCACTGCGCCGAAAGTTATCAAAGGGCTTAGAGAGGCTGGAGCAAACCTAGAGATCAGATACCTCGAGAAGGGAGACTACATACTTTCTGACCGCTGCGCTGTAGAGAGAAAGACTGTTAAGGATTTCGTCTACACCCTAACCCGCCGTTATCTGTTCGATCAGTTGCTCGAACTTAAGGAGACCTATCAAAAGCCGTTCATCTTGATCGAAGGATACTTCCCGATAGTCTTTAAGTTTAGCAAGGTTAATCCAGCTTCCGTCTGGGGAGCTATGTTCTCCCTCGCGAAAAACGGGATATCTCTCATTCAGACCACAAGATACCAAGATACCGTTAACTTTCTTTACGTCGCCTCAAGACAGGAACAGATAGTCGAGAAGAGGGTTCCTGCGGTTCATCCTTTCAAGAAAGTAGAGACTACTGCTGAGGCGCAGATATTTCTACTTTCCAGCTTACCGAACATAGGCCACGAAAAGGCGGTATCATTACTGAACCGTTACTCCACTCCCATCCAAGCTTTCGTAAACGTAGATAGATGGGCCAGAGACGTTAAAGGCTTAGGGCCGAGAATAGTCAAGAAATGTAGGGAAGTATTGTTCACACCGTTTACTCGAGAGAAAGACTGAAGTTAAGGTGACTTTAAGCTTAAATGCTCGGGAGTAGGGTTTTAATATGAGAGTGACGATAAACAGAAGTTAACCTAAAGTTTAGGTGAGAGCGAGTGGGAGGGAAGAAGAGACCCACCATATCGCAAGCCGAGAAGGCTCAAAGGAGAAGAGAGGAAGAAGCAAGAAGAGAACTGAGAAGAAAACTCGAAAGGAGTGAAAAGAAGATTCTAGATATAACCCCCCCAGACATTAAAGACGAAAAGGTGTTGAACGAAATAAAGAGGATGAAGGTTATCACACCCTTCTCGATAGCTTCAAAGTATGAGGTCCGAATGAGCATAGCTAAGCAATTTCTGGAGAATCTACATAGG
>CAZVJZ010000018.1:0-8116 GCA_964627655.1 uncultured Candidatus Bathyarchaeia archaeon | reverse complement strand
ATAATCGAACTCGTCTCGAAAAACGGAGACCTAAGAATCTATAGAGCAAGATGAGAAACCGATAACACCCATCATCCCCCTATTTTAGAGTGACATACTTTGAGTTTCCCAGACAAACTCTACACAGAAGAGCAGCTGAAGATAGCTAGAGAACTGATCGCTAAAGGCTACAGGCACGACCTTAAAATCGAGGGAAGCAAAGAGTTTGTTAAAAAAGTTAAAGATAGCTTAAAGCTAATCGAGGCGGCAGGCTATATGGACTTCATCCGCTCCTATATACGCCGGATAGTAGAGAAGGAGGGATTCAGCCAGCTCAGGGAATGCGAGCTAACCATCTGGGCCAACCAGTATACGGTCGCAGACCCGGTAGAAGCGGCTAGCCTCTGGGTTCAGAAGGCCGAACAGACAAGACTGTATATTCAAAGGATGATGCATGTAGGCGGCGAAGCAGAAGCTCGAACCACAGCGAAACGTATCCGATTTCTACAAGACCTGAAAGATAGAGTGGAGGACCCTAAGCTGAAAAGAAGTTGCGAGGAAAAGTTGAGGAGATGGAGAGATAGTATTCTACTCTAAAAAATAAAAAAGGGAGTGTTATTCGGACGATCCTTCTATTTCTAGCGTAGCTTTTATCGGAACAGGCTCCTTGTATATCGATAGTACGGGGCAGTTTGCCTCCGTTCTTCTCAAGCAAGCTCTTAACAGAGACTCTCTAGCCTTACTTGCCACTTTAACTTTAAGGTCCACGCTCTTTATGACAGGGGCTTCGTCGGATTTCACGGCTTCTGCAGTGACTTCCAACTTAGTTAACTCGATTTTACTCTTCTTAGCTACGTCTGCATAGATCGTGGCTGCACAGTCTGCTACGGCCATGACGGCTAGCTCAAGCGCTGTAGGCCCAGAATCGTCTCCGCCAAGGTTTTTGGGTAAATCGCAAACCACTGTATGGGACCTCAGATTGGTAACCACGGTCTGTACGTTCTCGATCCATCTAGCTTTAGCCTTTATTACGGCCAATCTTTTCACCTTCTGACCTTTCTCAGAAAATTATGCATTAAATTATTTTAATCTTACCCACAAAAATACTCTATTTAAAGGGTTATGCTATCACTTGTCTCCTCGTTATCCTCCGGAGCATAGTTCCATCCCTCAAGTTCGATGTTCGTAACCGTAAACGTGTACGTGTGGTCGACGTACCACCAATCCCAAGGTGACCAGTCCGTCGTGAAGACCACTTGACCATTCTCGTCCGTGAAGCCCTCGACGTCCCCGCTCGCCGTTCCACTCCAGCTTCCGTATACTTTAGCGCCTTGGACCGGGGCTCCGTTCTGGTCGACTACCGTCACGATAGCCGTAGCTCTAGTGCTCTTGAACACAAACCACCAATACACTTCCCCAGACATTTCTATATTTCCTACATGCATGCTCTGGGCGGTCGATATGACCAACTCGATGGAGCTAAAGTTTCCCCAATGACCCGACGCGTCTCTGCCGTGAACGTATATAGTGTGGTTGCCTAAACTCCAGTCTGTGACGTTAACTTCTGCGTACACCGTTTCTGTAGGAGAATCGAAAAGTCCGTCAAGAGCGGTCATCGGTGTACCTGTTCCGTTTTCACCTATACTTTCAACGAAGTATTCTACGGCTACGATCGTCGACCAACCTGTATTAGAATCGTCGATCACGGCCCTTATGGTCGTGGAGTTGCCTCCGTAAACAGGGTTCGGTTCAGCCGTTAAGCTTGTCACTATAGGTCCTGTCGAGTCGTTGATTAGGCTTAAAACCGTTCCGTTTTGTGGGAAGGAGCCTACTAGAATTCCCCTCGTATCTTGGACTATCAATTTCACTCTTGGAGGAAACGCTATGTCTGGAGAATAGAACTCGAGGAGGTAAGTACCATTCCCGACATAACGTAAAGTTAACTCGCCTGAATCTACCTGTGTAAAGCCTCTACCTGTCCTATTGTAAAAGAGCTTCACAGAAGGAGGCGTTAAACCCGTTATCGGAACACCGTTTTCTCTGTAGAGGGAGAAATAGAAGGACGTTGAATTCTCGGTCGTCTCAGCTAAACCTAGGATCGTCAGGTTCAAGGAAGCCTCTATCCTTTCACTCCACCCATAGAAGCCGTATGCTCCTATATCCAAAGTTAGGTTCGAATATGCCCTCGAATATCCCTTGTAAGTGTCCCATTCACACTCGAAATCCAGTCCTGATAAAGTGAGGTTTAAACCTAAACCTGCATTCTTAACGTATGTATCGTTAACCCAATCTGAAATAAACCGGTAGCCTTCATCCTTCGCTTCAGGGTAATCCTCAAGCCTATTGTATTCTGAGTAATCGTTCACGCTTGCTCTTAGGTTCAGCTCTTTCGATACCTGCGCTAGAGCGGTCGCTAGGGCCCTCCGAGAGTTCAGGGTTATCTGCGTCACGGTCTTCCTGAAATCGGTCTTCGGCAAATTCCTTCGGGAGAGAGATATATAAGCGAGGAGCATCGTAGAAGTTAATATCATCACGGTTACAGTTAACGCTGCCAATATTAAGAACTGCCCTCTTCTAAGTCTAAAAGACCAAGATTTCCGCATCTATCTCGCCCTCATCAAGACTAAGCGAATCGTAACTATGTCGTAGTTAACCTCGAAGAGTAGATCATGGGCGATCATAAGATATATATCGGTTAGGTCTTCGGCGGAAGGAGCGTAGTAATAACCTTCTGAGGCGATCTGTCTTAGAAGGTCTTCGTCGAAGTCGCTTGTGTTAGCTCCGAGACCGATCGTGTATGATCGGATGCCAAGATTCCTAGCGGCTTCAGCCTGCGACAGAGCGTATTCCCTAGCGTAGGTCTCGTTGTAGGGCCTGTTAGCTTTCCCGTCTGAAAGGAGTATCATAACCCAGATAGAGTCGCTTCTCCCGTTTAATTGAAACTCCTGTATGGTTAAATTGACGGCGTCACCGATGTTAGTCCAACCGTTTGGGTAGAGATCGTCGATCGCCGCCTTAACGTCGCTGGAACTATTCGTTAAATGCACATCGAGCGTCGCTTCTGTCGAGAACGAGACCAGTCCAGCCGTGTCTTTAGACATGTTAAGTTGATCGACAAACGTCTTAGCAGCCTCCTTGGCATAATAGATTTTATTATATTCGTCTCCAGGTTCTTTCTGGTCCATGCTCCCAGACCTGTCGATGACCAACATCACGTCGAGCTTTCTGGTCTGGTTTCTAGCTATCGGTAGCGATACAGTAACTACCTGCTGGAAAGATTCTACGTCGGAAGCCGTTTGGTCGCCTTGATCTACGACGTTCGATAAATTGGCTAGTTCCTCCCCAGTCGAGGAACTATAGATAGTTAGGTTATAGAAGGTATCTGGAGGTAGGAGGTTCTCGATGAGAGAGGCTAGTTGAGAGTCCCAACCCTCCTGCTTAAGGATAATTTTCTTTACTACCTCTGGGTCGTCAAGAGTGTTAATTATGTTTAAGCCCGCCTCTTTCAGTTCCGTCGTCTTACTTACTTTATATACGTTAGCGAAGAATACAGAGGTCGATAGACAGGTAAACATCAGGATGCACGCCAATAGAGCTTCTATGATTCTCATTTGACCTCTTCTTCGAGCACTCATCTACTCAGCCCCACAAGATGAGCTCGACGAAATAGGTGTAACCATCGATCTTGACAAACTTAGTGACCACATCTCTCTTCAATTCAGAAAGTGCTCCCGTGGAGTATTCGATCGAATTAATGAGCGGTGTTTCGCTCTCTATTACGTAGCCGTCTTTAACTTTAAGATCTAAATCTGGCTCTTCAGCCGCTATAGATTCTATCCCTAATTGGCTTGCGCACACTAAGAGTGTACTGTTAGGTGCGTAATCGAAGTTTAGCGTGCATGTTCCGTTTATATCCGTCACAGCCGATTCTATTTGATAGGTCGAGTTATACCGGAAAGGAGTATGGACGTAGTAACCTGTCACGTTTACGTTCGAGGCTGGAACGCCTCTATAGTTCGCTACAGAGATCTTGTATGTCCCATTACCCTCATCATCTATGTTTATCGTAAAGAACGGAACGATCCTTAAAGAGAAATGGTATCTCCTGCTTAAACCTAGGAGACGTCTCGTAGTCGTGGGTGGAATATAATGATCGGAATGCTCACTTAACCTGAAGACATTCTTCGGATCGAGGACGTATTCTTCAATCGACCCTTGAACAGCTAATCCTATGAGCTGTGGATCTTCTGAACGGTCACCCCAATCGAGTGGATAACCAGGTGAAAGGAGTAACGTGTCTAAAATTTCTTCGGCTTTACCGTAGCTTATCTCCTGCTGCACATCCGTTAATGTATGAGTCGTCAACCTTAAGGTATCCAGTTCTGCCACCACTAGGATCGAAAGGACAGCCAAACCAGCGATCGCATATTCTATGCTCGCCTGCAAGATTTCAGCCTCCCTATGCCACCCTCCTCCCCAAACCGACCGTGATCTCGGTTCCTCGCTTCAGAGACCACACACATATCTCCTCGTACCCGCTTGAGAGGGATACAGCGGGACTCAACGAAGATCCTGGTATGCCAGGATCTGTACCATTATAAATGTGAATAGATCCTCCTTCAGACCATGGAAGATATGAAACCCCATATGTGGAAGACTTGGAGATGAGGTAGACTCGGACCCTGAAAACTTCCTCTTGGGAAATAGGGTCCACGTATCTCTCGATCGTAACCTGGTAGAGGCTATCCGCTACGTATTTCGGGATCTTAAATTCTTTGATTAGAAATTGATCTTCGTCGCTTAAGGTCGTTAAGGAGACTAGCTGAACTATGTTTGATGAGATATATCCTGCTATCTCTTCGAGTTGAGACTCTATAACGCCGTTCTGAATCATCGAGTACGAATAAGCGTGATATACGGTAACTATTAGGAAGAGGGAGATTAAAGCCGCCGTACCTATCACATGAGAAATTACAGAAGAAGACATCTTTAACTACCTCCTATCATGGAGACCTGTATGTTGATTAACTGAAAATTGATGAGCGTCGGATACGTCGCGTTTCCACCTAGACCTGTTAACGAGACTTCGTCTTCTAGGTTCGGTGAGGTCACGCGTATAGTGAAGTTACCTGAGGTCTCTATCTGATTGACCGTTATTCCAGTGTTCTGAATGAAGAATATAGCCTCTTTATACGCCCTGATCGTTCCGAACGAGATGTTTACGGCTACGATTTCAACCATATTATAGGTTTGGTTGGAGTTATAGAGGGTTAATGTTCCGAGGTATGTGCATCTTACACGCGAGTAATCTAAAATGACCTCTGCTTTGTCGTTACGGTCGACATATACCCTACTAAGCGGCGTAGATATATCGGTGATTAGCACGTCGTTTACTCCCAGCAAGTTCTCCTCAGAGGCGTCTACCCTTCGACCTCCCTGCATCACTATCCTTCTTATTGGAACTTCTGCTATCGAGCTATCGTTTACCAAGATGCTTATGGTTTCGCCTGTATCTACAAGTTGGGGAATAATTGACGTGAAACCTGTTTTAACGTAGTTCGAGGAGTAGGGCTTATAGATTACATCGTTTATCGAACTAGCCAAAGTCAGCATGACATATTTAGCCTGCTTAAACTCTGTGTTCTCTGCTTGAATGTTGAACGTCTCGGTGACGAGTGTAGATGCGGATAAAACGATTATCAACAGGGTAAAAGTCAATATTACAGTCGAAATCGCTGTAGAGAGACCTCTAACCTTTCTCCTATTTAAGCGCCTTAGGCATAGGAAATTTAGATGAGGTAAACGGGGCAAGATTCACCACATTACTTGAAGATACTTCCCAGGTTCCACGGTTTCTATTAAATACTCATTTAGTTACTCAATTTAGCAACATATATAGCAGTTATGAACTTTCTTAATCGATTTGAAATACGTGTATGTATTAAATTAAGTGACCGTTAATGCAGACTCGAATCTTAAATCGTAAAATTTTTGTTAGATAAGAATCTGCGTGAAGCACTCTCTTCCTGAGTGAAACATTTATCATGAAGGATAGACTGTAACACTGATCCAACTTTAACGTTTCGTTTAAGGGCGAAGCAGAGATGCGTAAGAGAGTCGTCGTAAGATTCGAACCTGATGGTGTAAAGGTAGAGGGCTATGAGGGAGACACAGTTTTAGATTTAATTCGTAGAACAGGCTTGAATATAAGGTCTGAGTGTGGTGGAAGGCAGGTCTGCGGGAAATGTAGAGTAATTATAGGCGCGTCTGAAAGTTGCAACGAGGTAACCCAGGCTGAGAGGTTCCATCTAACTGGAGAGGAACTCTCTCAAGGCTATAGACTTGCATGCGCCTGCAGAATACTGAAGGATACTGTAGTAACCATCCCAGAGGAAAGCAGGGTGGGAGCCCGATCGGTTTTAGTTGAAGGGGTTGAAAGAGAGGTTAAGGTGAATCCGTACGTTAGAAAACTCCTACTCTTCATAGATAAGCCAGAACTCTCTGATGTGAGGTCGGACTTACAGAGGATAAGAGACTCACTAGAGGAAACTTACAACTTAGAATCGGCTGAATTCAGCTTCGAACTTCTAGACAGACTTCCAGAAGTGCTTAGAGATTCGGATTGGAGAGTCGCGTTAACCCTCTGGGAGAACAAGATAATAGACGTCGAGCCAATCGATGCTGTTGACAGCGTCTACGGCGTGGCGATCGATATAGGAACATCCAAGATCATAGGCTATCTCACAGATTTAAAATCCGGTAGGCTCTTAGAGACTAGCTTTATCGAGAACCCTCAAATAAGCTACGGAGAAGATGTTATATCCAGGGTTACCTACGCTTCGGGAAGTGTAGAGAACCTGAAGAAACTCCATAAAGCAGCGATCGATGGAATAAACAAGGTGATCTCAGAGTTATGCATTAAAGCTAACTGCAGAAACAGAAACATCTATGAAATCACCGTCGTAGGAAACACCGTTATGCATCATCTCTTCCTTTCGTTACCCACGAAGTTCTTAGGATTATCCCCATATGTGCCGGTCGTAAGCGAGCCCGTAAACGTCGAAGCCCATAAACTTTCATTAAAAGTCAATCCCTCAGCGAACGTTCACGTATTGCCCGTTATCGCGGGATTCGTAGGAGCAGACGCTGTTGCAGATATAATCGCTACAGGCATCCATAGATCCGATGAACTCTCGATGGTCGTGGATATAGGGACGAACACAGAGGTCATCTTAGGGAACAAGGAAGCTATGATTGCTTCTTCATGTGCCTCTGGTCCAGCGTTCGAAGGAGCTCATATAAAATGCGGAATGAAAGCCGTGACGGGCGCCATCGAAAGGCTGACGATAGACCCTAGGACGCTTGAAGTAACCTATGAGACGGTCGGAGGGGCCCCACCTGTAGGTCTCTGCGGCTCAGCAGTGATCGATGGTATAGCTGAGTTGTTTAGAGCCGGAGTAATCGATAGAGGTGGAAGAATGATAGGGCCTGACAGACGAGACAGGATTAGGGTGGTAGACGGTGAACGAGAATTCATTCTAGTTCATAAAGGGGAAGATGGAGCTAAACGCGATATAGTGATAACTCAGCAGGACATTAGGGAAATCCAACTAGCTAAATCCGCCATCTACACCGGATGCTACATCCTCATGAAAAGGATGAAAATCAGGCCGGAAGACATTAAAAGATGTTACATCGCTGGTGCCTTCGGCAATTACATAAACCCAACGAACGCGAAGCTGATCGGGATGCTTCCAGACATATCTCTGGACAAGGTAGAGTTCGTCGGAAACGCTGCGGGAGCAGGAGCTAGGATGGCGCTGATCTCTAAGGACGTCAGAAAGGAGGCCGCAGAAATAGCCAGAAAAGTGGAGTACATCGAACTGGCCTTAGACCCAGATTTCCAGCTCGAATTCGCGTCGGCGATGTATCTTCCACATAGGGATGTTAACCGTTTTTCTTCTCTAAAAGATCTTGTATAGAGGGTGATCCTTAACTTTAGGGCGTATCCCAAGCATCCTAACGTTGTAACATATTATGGCGTCTGCCATCGCGCATACGGGATACACGGTCTCCGCATACTTAATCGGACCGTAGAGCACGAAGTCGGCGCCCATTAAGATGTCTAGTATGGCTG
>CAZVJZ010000017.1:14255-17007 GCA_964627655.1 uncultured Candidatus Bathyarchaeia archaeon | reverse complement strand
TCCTCATTCTGTTTGTGCCCTTATATTTTTCCTCTGCCTCGCAGATGTTGACCTGTACTCCGGTTACTTTCAACTCTTCTACCCCCTCGACAGAGTAGTACGAGCTTCTGACTTCATGTAGATTTAAAGCTTTTGCGCTTTCTCCTCTAATATGTTTTTAAGTTAGAGAGTTTAGGGAAAAAGGAAGTTAAACTATGACCTGTCCATCCTTGATCACTTTAACAGGCGTTAGCTTCTGTTTTCCAATCCTAGATTCGCCCATACAGTCCGTATACTGAAACCTACCCTCTTCGAGCTTAAACACAGTCAAGTCGGCTCGTGCTCCGGGCTTCAGGGTTCCTATTTCGCCTAGCATTCCGATTACTTCTGCAGGTTTCGCTGTGCTGGCTCTGACGACTTCCTCTAGAGACATACCCAGTAACAGAAATTTAGACATCGTAGTAGGCATATCGTAGACGGGCCCGTTAACGCTTAATATGTGTAGGTCTGTGCTTATCGTGTCAGGCTTAACTCCCTGACTGAACGCTTTTTCCGCTACTTTCCAAGAGAAGCTAGCGGCTCCGTGCCCTACATCTATGATCACCCCTTTTTTCATTGCGTCGTATATTTCGGGTTTAACGTTTTCGTCTTCGTTTAGGATTCCGTCGTAGGGGTTTCCCATCCATTTCAAACCGTGGAAACTATGGGTTAGGATGTCTCCCCTCTTTAAGTACTTGACAGTCTCGGGTTCGAAGTGGTTTTCGGCCATCAGGATGCACTTAGCTTTATCCGCCGCTTCTCTTGCAAGCCGTAGTCCTGTTAGGCCGTGGTGAGCCCACTTTATCCCTAGTATGATGTCACGGTTCTCTTCGATCGTTTTCAGTGTGTTCTCTAGGCTTATGAAGAGTTCTTCGTACTCCATGATGAGTTTAGGCCACTCTTGTCCTTCGCTTCCAAACTCGATCATACCCAGAGACTCGATGTTTAGCAGAGCCGATATCCTAGCTCTACTCTTCTCTATAACGTATTTTCTGAAGCCCCTAAAGTTCAGTTCTCCCGTGGATCCAGCGTCGAGTACTGTGGTGCATCCTTTCCTGAGACAGTGGGATTCTGGGTCTATCCCTATGTTTAGAATGTTGTAGCAGCAGTGAACGTGAATGTCTATGATTCCGGGTGTAACGATAAGGTCTGAAGCGTCTATCACGTTGATTGCTAGAGAGCTGTTTATTCCTCTACGTATATCGACTATCTCCCCGTTCGATATCGCTAGATCCATGGTTTCATGTATCTCTTGGTATGGATCTATCACTAAACCGTTCTTAACTACTATATCGTATGTTGCGTTTTTCAATATCCGTTGCCCGCCTCTCCTTCATGGAAGGATCATCGTTTAAGTTCTATGATCCTCCCGGTTTTAGCAGACTCTTTTATGGCGCAGACTATTTCCGTCTGTCTAAGCCCATCGATCGCTGAACAAAAGGGCTCTTCGTCTTTCTGTATGCAATGGATGAAATGGGCTTGAGGGTCGCCTTGATGGTGCTTAACTTTATGTGGTATGTTGCTCGGTATCCATAATCCTCTACTTCTGTTTCGGTTTCTCTCCTGCTTGCCCCACTCGGTCTCCCAAACGATCCTAGATTCTATGCCCTCATCCTTAAGTTTACCCTGTATCTCGAATAGCTTGTCTATAGATACTTCTCCGTTAAAGTATACTTCAACTCCCTCGTTAGAGATCACGTTGTAGCCTAAGCCGTGCCAGCTGAGCTGAACTGTTCCATCGGTACCATAGAGCACGAGCAAGCCGTCGATGAGGTTCGGCTTCGACCTTGCAGCTACCCAGTTTAGGTTCAACGATACTTGGAAGTCCCCCTCAAACGTGACTAAGGCGTTATAGCCGTCCGGTGTCGACCCTAAAGCTTTGGAGGTGGACCTAGCGTAGACCGATTCGGCTTCTCTTCCAGATATCCACCTGATCAAGTCTGAGTCGTGGCTTCCTAGGAAGTCTGCTATCGTGGAATATTTCGCCCAGCTCTTAGCTAGGGGACCCCACATCTCCTCAGGGACGTCTATACGGTCGTTATGTATCATCGTAGCGCTTATCAGGTCCCCTATATACTCCTCTCTAACTAGGACATGGGCCGCAGTGAATGTGTAGTACCACCTCATTCCGAAGCCTACCATAAGCTTGATACCCGCCTTCTCGGCCGCTTCGACCATTCCTCGGGCTTCTTCGACCTTCGTCGCGAAGGGCTTCTGTACGTAGACATGCTTTCCTTCCTCCGCAGCCGTGACTACAGGCTCGTAATGGAGGAAGTCTGGAGTCGCTACGAACACGGCGTCCAATGGCTCCTTCTTAAGCATCTCCTTGTAATCTGTATACGGTTTTGCTCCGGCTTCACCTGCGAGCTTTTTAGCTTTCTCTTTAACGATATCTGCTACGGCGGCAACCTCCACGTCTGGATGTTTCATACAGAATTTCACATGAGTGGCTCCTAATATTCCGGCGCCTATCACTCCAACCCTAACTTTATCTCCGTACCCCATTCACTTAACACCGAACCTAATGTTTCACTTTTTGGTAATAAAATTATGTGTGTTCGTAGAAGCCTGTAGCGAACCGTAAGGCTGGCTCGAACTCCTTACGATAGAGTAGAATATACACGTCAGCATAGTGCAGGTTGTCACTACTCCCGTTATCAGGAGACTTCGTGGATGCTTCAGAACCTAGTCTAGAAGCGGTTTAACGTCAAAAGTAGCCGAAGAGATGAGTAAA
>CAZVJZ010000017.1:0-14243 GCA_964627655.1 uncultured Candidatus Bathyarchaeia archaeon | reverse complement strand
GCGGCAGTACTCCTTCCATATGAGTCGTTTTCTATAAGCGTGGAAAGTCTACTTTTTTAAGAGGGATTGGTAAGAATTATGGTGGATTAGAAAGCCGGTGTAGTGTGTACAAGTTGATCTCAGAGAGACCCTTCGACGAGTTTAGGAAGCAATGTGAAGTCGTGTTGAGGAGAGCTTTAGAGCATCTATTCCCTGAGTCTATGCCCGAGTCTATTAAGTTTGCTGTTCCACCGAAGCCTGAGCTAGGAGACCTCGGTTCCTCAGCTCCCTTCGAGCTATCCGGGAGAGTCAAAGCAGACCCCACAACCGTCTCCTCTGAGATAGTCGAACATATAGACTTGAAAGACGCCCCTCTAATAGACTCCTCCTTTTCGGTTGGAGGATACGTGAACTTTAAGCTGAGGTTCCCAGACTTCGCCTCGATAACTTTGAAGTCGGTTAATAGACTTAAAGACTCCTATGGCTTCGTTAAGGCCGATAGAGAATTAAGGATCATAGTTGAGCATACAAGCGTTAACCCTATCCACCCGATCCATATCGGTCAGGCGAGGAACCCCATCTTAGGAGACTCTATAGCTAGGATACTCTCGGCTAGAGGGCATCGAGTATACAGACATTACTACGTAGACGATGTCGGAAGACAGTCCTCGATAATCGCCTACGGATACGACAAGCTAGGTAGACCTGAAGTGAAAGGGAAGGCTGACCACACGATAGGTGCTATATATGCGGTGACGAGTTGTCTTGTAGAGCTTAGCAGGTTAAACACGATCGTAGAGAAGGGTGTAGAGGAAGAGAGGGTGAAGAAGCAGCTGGAGGAGTGGAAGGCCGTCGCGGAGGACTTAAGAAAGCGGTATCCCGACCTGTTTGAAAAGTTGGAGAGGAAGATATCTGAGGTCGAGGATCCGGAGGCTGAGATTAGGAGTCTCATGAAGAGTTATGAGTTAGGCGAGGAGGAAGCTAAAAACCTTATTCGAAAGGTTGCTAGACTATGCCTCGAGGGTTTCACGCAGACTTTAAGCAGACTTAAGATAAGTTTCGATTCATGGGATTGGGAAAGCGACTTCGTCTGGAATAGCTCCGTCAGGAAGGTCGTCGAGAAGCTCAAGGAAACGCCGTACGTGTTCCTTGAGGACGAAACCTTAAAGTTCGACGCAGAGAAGACGGCGAGGGACTTCAAGCTTAAAGCAAGGCTTCAAGATAAATCGGAGATACCGCCCTTAACCCTGTTGAGAGGCGACGGGACCACCCTCTACACCACTCGGGACATCGCATATTCGATATGGAAGCTCTCTAAAGCAGACTTAGTGATAAACGTGGTGGGAATGGAGCAGAAGCTACCTCAACTTCAGCTTAAGCTCGCCCTCTATGCGCTTGGGTTAGGGAATAAAGCGGAGAACTTGATTCACTACGGCTACAACTTGGTGCGTCTACCGGGATACAGGATGTCTAGCCGTAGGGGTAGATACGTTACCCTAGACGAGGTTATGGATGAGTCTGTAGAGAGGGCTTTCGAGGAGGTTTCTAAACGTTCACCTAAACTCTCGACGGAAGAGAAGAGAAGAATATCGGAAGTGGTTGGGATAGGCGCCATAAGGTTCGCCTTTGTCAGCGTAGACCCCGCTAAACCTGTCGTCTTCACGTGGGATCGGGTATTAAACTTCGAGAGGAACAGTTCACCCTACATACAGTACACTTACGCTAGGGCAGGCAGTATACTCCGGAAGGCTCCTGCAAAGGCAGACTGTTTCAGGAGCGACCTACTCACCAAACCCATAGAGAGGGAGCTCGTCGTCGCAGTCAGCAAGTTCCCTGAAGTCGTGATAGAGGCCTGCGAAAACCTTAAGCCTAACACCATAGCGGAGTATCTGGTTTCACTCTCAGACGCTTTCAACAGCTTCTACAACTCTACACCTGTCATAAAGGCAGGGTCTAAAGAATTGATGGGTGCACGGTTAACCTTGGTGGAGGCCGTGAGGACGGTGATTAAAAACGGTCTTAACCTGCTCGGGATAGAATCTCCAGAAAGGATGTGAAAATAAGGAGGGTTCAGATCTCCTCGGCTAATTCCTCGACCTTCAGCTTTATAGTCTCGAACACCTTGTCAGTCTCTTCTGGTGGGAGATAGTAGGGGTCGGGGATGTTCCAAACCCTGATTCTATCCTGAACCTTCGGGTTTAACCGTATTATCGCTTGACGCTGCCAGTTCTCCATGACTACTATAAGGTCGTATTCCTCGAGGTTCTTTGATTCTATGCCCTCCGGTCTAGGTTTAACGTTCTTTAGGGCGGACTCCCTATCTAGAAACCGCTTCGTCTCCCACGCTATCCTGCTTGCCGGATGAATGCCTGCTGAATCTACCTCTAGGTCTCCTCTCAGCTTCTTCAGTAAAGCCTCGGCTAAGGGGCTTCTGAAAGCGTTTCCCGCACATACGAATAGTACCTTCAAGTCAGGTCACTCGAAGTATTCTCTTACTTCGATATATAGATAAACCGTGGATCTGTCTTACATTAAAGTATCGATGCGGAGAATCCATGCACTTTTTATCTTTCCTCTAAACAATATATACTCTACTGTGTTGGTGTAGAAAGTTTGGAGTTAGCTCAAGGTTCGTTACCCTCTGTAGGTTTGAGGCCTCGATGCCTAGCAAGCCTGGATGCAGCTTTAGGCTTCGAGTGGCTCTTAACCAACGGTTTAGGAGGATACGCCTCGTCTACAAGCCTAGACGTAAACACTAGAAAGTATCATGGGATTTTAGTGGCCTCCTTGAACCCCCCTGGCGATAGAACCTTGTTTATCGCTAAGCTTGACGAGGAGCTAGAGTTAGAAGGTGTGGACTATAAGCTGGGAGCTAACGAATTCGAGTCCTATTTTAAGCCTGAAGGCTACAAGTATCTATCAAGGTTCGACTTGAATCCTTTTCCATGCTATCTCTATAGCGTCTTTGGAGTCGAGTTAAGGAAGACTCTATGTATGATCTACGGCTATAACGCTTCGCTAGCGGAGTACCATGTGATTAACCCTTCCTCCATCGAAGCTGAGGTCAAGGTTTCCCCACTAACTTCCTGTCGACATATTTATTCGACTTTGAGGAAGGGGCAAGTGAAGTGGCTCTGTAGAGAAGTGAACGAGGGAACTGTCCTCTTCAAGCCTTTAAACAGGAAGGGATGCATAGCCATGTCCTTCGACCTAGGGGTATATCGCAAACTGGACGAGTGGCTCGAGAAAGTACTCTTTAGAGTAGACTATGGGAGGGGAGAAAGCTTCCTAGACGATTATTATATGCCGGGCTTTCTTGAGGTGAAGGTTAACCCGGAAAGTAGCTCAAGGTTCAGGATACTCTTTGCAGCTGAAGACTGCGAGGAAAAAGCCTTGAAAACCATAGAGCTTCTGCGTTCTCGTGGACTCGAGACCCTAATGGGGGATGAAAGTTCTAGGTTAAAGGTTGTGTCTGGAAGGTTTAAGGAAAGATATAAACGAGTCAAGTTTAATGGGCCTTTAAGATGGCTTCTCCTCTCGGCAGACTCTTTCATAGTCGATAGGCTCGACGGCAGGTCGAAAACCATCATAGCCGGATACCACTGGTTCAGCGAGTGGGGTAGAGACACCTTTATCTCCCTACCTGGGTTAACCCTAGTTACGTATAGACTGGAAGAGGCAAAGCAGATCCTAACAAGATACAGCGGCTTAATAAAAGAGGGACTCATACCGAACGTTTTCCCCGACACAGAGCCTACAAAGCCTAAATACTCCTCGGTAGATCCACCGCTATGGTACGTTAACGCGGTCTATCAGTACCTCAAGTATAGCGGAGACTTCGACTATGTGAAGCATACGCTACTGACTAAGGTGGAGTCTATAGTGAAAGGACTTGCAGGAGACGAGGCTCCGGGCGTAAGGTGTCGTGGCGGCCTTTTACACCACGACTCCAGGATGACTTGGATGGATGCTTGCGTAGACGGTGTCCCCGTGACCCCGAGAAAGGGCTGTGCAGTCGAAGTTCAGGCTTTATGGTATAACGCCTTAAAGATAACCGAGACTTTATTCAAAGTTTTCGGGATGGACGGTAAAAGCGAGGTATACGGCTCTCTTGCAGACGAGGCTAAAGAGAGTTTTCTGAGAGAATTCTGGAACCGAGAACTTGAATGTTTATACGACGTAGTCGATGGAGCCAGTAGAGACCGGTCGATAAGACCGAACCAGATATTCGCCGTCTCGTTAGACTTCTCCATGCTCGACGAGGCCAAAATGGAGGCTGTCGTGAACAAAGTCTGGAGAGACCTCTGGGCCGTCTATGGGTTAAGATCTCTGTCAAGAAGTGATCCAAACTATGTTGGGAGATATTCAGGCGACTGGATTCACAGGGATAAGGCTTACCATAACGGGACTGTGTGGGCTTGGCTAACAGGACCGTTCGTCACGGCTTTCCTCAAAGTTAAGGGTCATGAACAGCGCTGGAGGGAGTTCGCCTACAAGAACTTTATCGAGCCGCTGTTTAGCGAGCAGGTGTATATGTATGGTCTCGGGAGTATAGGTGAAATATTCGATGGTGACTGGCCTCACCGCCCCGATGGATGTATCTCACAAGCTTGGAGTGTGGCGGAGCCCCTTAGAGCTTACTTCGAGGATGTACTCTACCTCAGACCAAGGTATGAGGCTTCCCTCACCTCAGATATTGGAGGTAGATAAGAGTTTCTGGGGAAACTGCCTTGAAGGACTTCTGCATGATACTTGAGTTTCATCAGCCTTACCGGCTGAACAGGAACTTCAATTCGCTCTACTACGCAGGGGAAAATGATTTCGAAAAAGTCTTTAACGCCTACTTCGACGACGAGCTTAACGAGCTAATCTTCAGGAGGATTGCGGGTAGATGTTATCTCCCGATTAACGAGCTAGTCTTAGAGCAGGCTGAGAAGTTGAGGTATGCAGGTGAAGAGTTTAAACTCGCCTACAGTCTTTCAGGCTTATTCGTCGAGCAGTGTAAGCGGTGGGAGCCTAAGCTACTCGAGTTGATCGAAGAGCTAGTTAACTCTGGGTATGTAGAGCTCCTAGGCCAAACCTACTATCACTCGCTTTCTGGGCTATACGACCTCGAGAAGGAAGAGTTTAAACGTCAAGTCGAGATGCATAAGTCTCTGATGAGAGAGGTCTTCAAGTTTAAACCTAAGGTCTTCGAGAACACAGAGTGTCTCTACAACAACTCTATAGCACGAGCCGTAAACGATATGGGGTTTAAGGGAATAGTTACCGAGGGAGCCGACCGGGTTTTAAGAGGTAGGAACCCGAACTATGTCTATAGAGCTAAAGGCTGCGGGCTGAAGGTTCTCTTACGGAACTATAGGCTATCCGACGACATAGGGTTCAGGTTCTCCTCCAGAAGCTGGAGTGAATGGCCTTTAACCTCAGAGAAGTATGTGCGTTGGCTTGAAAGTACTCCGGGAGAATCCATAGTTGTCTTCATAGACTCCGAAACCTTCGGTGAACATCACAGCCAAGAAAGTGGAATACTAGCCTTCCTTAAAGCCCTCGCCTACAGAGTCGTGGAGTCGAGAAGCCTAGTCTGGAGTACTCCAAGCCAGATTCTAGAGAAACGTGAGGCGCATGGAGTGATCGACGTAGACGACTTTGAAACGGTCTCATGGGCAGACTTAGAGAGAGACACCAGTGCGTGGCTCGGAAACGGTATGCAGCTCACAGTTTACGAGTCGATTAAAAGTTTAGGTCCGCTGGTTAGGTCTCTCGGCGACGCCCGCTTTTACATGGTGTGGAGACGCCTTCAATCCAGCGACCACCTCTACTACATGAGTATTAAAGGCGGTGGGTCTGGAGACGTGCACGACTACTTCAACCCGTATGGAAGCCCCTACGAGGCATTCACGGTTTACCTGAGGGTTCTCGCCGACTTCGAGGTTAGGCTGAAGACTAGGCTCGAGGAGACCGGTAGAAGAGAAGCTAGATTTCTCTTTCCTGCGCCTCCTGATAAAGCCTTCATATTTTGTCGTGGTTTCGCTAGACCAATGAATCTTAGGGTTAGAAGCCTCCACGACCTCATTTCAGCCTTAAAGTCTGTGGACGTTAAATCCATAGAATTCCATAACGAGAGGAGAGACTTCGGGCGCTGGGTGAGGCACGTCATCGGAGACGTGGAGTTAGCGGAAACCCTCGATGAGATAGCTTCCCGAGGCTTCATGGGTGAGAAGTTAAGAGGCAGGTTGATAGAAGCCCTCGAAGGGAGAATAACAGAGATCGAGAAGACTTCTTCCTCAAACAAGCTTCTGTGAGACGGATACGCCTTGAGGATCGATATGATGAGCTGGGAGTTTCCCCCTAGAATCGTGGGTGGCATATCTAGACACTGCCATGGGCTAGCTAAGTCCCTCGTAAAGATGGGGCATGCGGTGAGGATGATAACCCTGGAATTTCCGGGCTCCCCAGACTTCGAGTACATGGATGGGATAGAGGTGCACAGGGTTAGGATAGAGCTTGGGCATCCCGACTTCTTAACTTGGGTTCTACTCTTCAACCATTTCATGGAGAAGTATGCCGCTAGGCTAAACTCTGGGGACCGAAGCAACGTGATTCATGCCCATGACTGGCTTGTCTCTACAGCCTCTATCTCCATTAAGCATTTCCTTAAGAGGCCTCTAGTATTTACCGTCCACAGTACTGAGGTCGGTAGGTCTAAGGGGCTGAAGGGGGCGAACTCATACACGATCGACGGCTTAGAGTGGTGGTCCACCTTCGAGGCGTCTAAGGTGATAGTTACGAGTGAGTCTATGAGAAGGGAGGTTATCGATCACTTTAAGCTTCCACCTGAAAAGGTTTCTAAGATCCCGAACGGGATAGAGTTAGAGAAGTTTAACTTAGACTTCGATAGAGAATCTTTCCGGTCGAAGTATGTCTCGGGAAACGAGAGGATGATACTCTTTGTAGGTAGGTTGACGCCGCAGAAAGGCGTGGAATACTTGATTAAGGCTTTACCTATGATACTTCAACGTCATCCAGAGGCTAAGCTTGTGATAGTAGGTGACGGGTGGATGAAGGATGACCTGAAGAGAATAGCACACTCGGTCGGAAGATCCGAGAAAATTTACTTCACCGGTTTTCTTCCCGAATGGGATCTAGTTAGGATACTGCTATCAGCGGATGTGCTGGTTGTTCCATCGGTCTATGAACCGTTCGGGATAGTAGCTCTCGAAGGAATGGCTGCGGGGGTCCCAGTCGTGGCTTCTAACGTGGACGGTTTAAGCGAGGTTATCCATCACGGGATAAACGGCATCCTAACATATCCGGCAGACTCTAGGTCTATCGCTTGGGGCGTCGATAGAGTGTTATCCGACCAAAACTATGCTAAGTATCTCGTGGAAAACGCTAAAAGGGAGGTGTCGAGAAAGTATAGTTGGGATGCGATCGCCCGTGAAACCATAAAGGTCTATGAGGAGGTTTGTACGTAGCAATGACCTATGGAAGAGACTCTTACGATAGAAAGTTGCCTGAAGACTTCTCGCTTCTATGCATGCTGTCGAACTTGGGAGTAACTTCGAGAGAGACTGCCTTGTCGAGTCGGGAAATAGCCGAGAGGATCCGCCTAGAAGCAGATTATGTAGACAGGCTTGTAACCAAACTCTTGGACAAAGGTCTAGTAGCCTCAATAAGGATGGAGAACATAGAAAAGTTCTACGTAACCATAGACGGTGTTCGAAGGGTTCTAACGCTCTACAGCTAGTCAATTTTGGAGTGCGCGTTATAGTAGCCTCCATTCAAAGAGGTAAAAGACGGAAACTTAAAGAGTCATAGACCCGATAAACGAGCAAGGAAATCGAAGAAAGCTTCCAAGCTACGATTTACTTTCAAACCAAGTTGTCTTCAAATACTTAAAGAAGTGATAAAATAATTAAAGCGTTGGGCCTCTATTAAGGAGCGGTTTGATGAGGATCGCTGAGGTTAAAAACGATAAGGCTCAAGAGACCGCTTAAAGAGCCTGCTAGATGGCCTACAGGTGTATCCGAAATCCATTTCTTAACTCTAGTGAAGATAGTTAGAGGCGATGGGTTAACAGGTTGGGCCCCAGTATATGATCGTGAGACCGTGGAAGCTGTTAAACAGTGCATCCTAGGACAAGATCCTTTCGGCAGGGAAGCCTTAAAAAAATCCGTAGCAAGATAAACTGTCCGAATGATCTGGCGGTGAATCTCTCCTCGTAAGTAATCAGTGGTTATGGGAATCTAGGGGCCTCTTTATCTTTTTATATCGTTACATACTATCATAACGATCGGCCATGACCTCCTCGTTTGCCTTCGAGCATGTTTTACGTCTAGCCCTAGCGGTCGTGCTAGGAGCTATCGTAGGTTTAGAGCGTGAGATCACCCATAAGCCTGCTGGGCTGAGAACCCACATGCTCGTATCCTTAGGCTCATGCCTCTTCACAGTAGTCTCCGTATACGACTTCGGCATGGACCCTGCTAGAATAGCGGCTGGAATAGTCACTGGGATCGGCTTCATAGGGGCCGGCACGATCATAGCGGAAGAAGAGAAGGTGGTCGGAGTAACTACCGCAGCGAGCCTATGGGTGACGGCCGCCATCGGGTTAACGGCTGGAGCCGGAGACTATCTCCTCTCCATAGCCACCACTGTACTGGTGTTTATCATACTATCCTTAAGACGAGCGCACATAAGGATATTTCTGAAGTCTTAGTTTCGACGCTTTCTTCAGTAGAGTAGGCGTGTAACTATCCAGCCATACACTAGAGAGTCGGCGAGTAGCTCGACGCAATGAACAGGAACTATGGCTAGAGGAAGAGAATGCTCCAAGATTAGAGGTATGAACGCTCCTGCGACGTAGAGGAGAGAAGCTACCGCTAAGTAAAGCGTTTTTCTGTCCCTCTTGATGGACGCTAGGACAGGTAAAAGAGATATGACGTATAGGAAGCCACGTAGAAACTCGAAGGGAACTATAACGGTAAACGGCGGTAACCTGAGACCTAACGAGGGATCCATATAATATGGGATAACAAACGGGCTGACGAGCATCCCAAAGAAAAGGTAGACTGGGAAATAAGCGAGAGAAGCCGCCGCTATACGCCAAGACCACGAAGAAAAACTTTTCCTATCGAAGTAGCTGTGAAGTGACGTGGAAAGCTTCAGCTTACCTCCCTCCGATGTGAACAGTATTCCAGCCATAGAAGCCTCCACCGCAACCGTGAACATAGAAAGGCAAACTGCCTCGAGAAAGCCTCTGGTCGAGGAGAAGACTTGTGTGAAGAATAGGGCTTCAAGCAGGTTATTGAACATCTGTATGATGAAGAGCGTGAACCAAAAAACCGCTATGAATCCAAGCCTCGTGAGTCTGGTCTGAGACCTTATCCAAGCAAGCATAACCGCCATAAACACCCCGCCGACGAACGCTGAAACGAGAAAATCTGGAGTCGTTTGCCCCTTAGTTAAGACCTCCATCCCTAAGTTAACTGCCAGAAAACCTAGAGCGAATAGCATGATGCGAATAGCTAAGCTACGTCGCCTCATCCTTTTTCAATCCTTTCTGAGAGAGTCCTCCTGATTCTGAGAGCGCCTGCTAGAGATATGGCCCCCAACACTATGACCCAGACTTCGGTCAAGTAAACGTTCGACGGATGAAGGCCGGGCTTGAGGGTCGCCTGAAGGTAGGGTATAGCGCCGTCGAGTAAGCTCTTGTAAAGGAGAGCTGCCAAGAAATAGAGCGGGCTTCGCCGGGTCGTAGATGCGAAGACGAGTAGGATGGTGAAGACATGCACGAACAGGGTGAACGTTCTCTCGATTATAGGGGCTGGCACGACCCATGTAGGCAGATTCAGCTGACTTTCCACCGCCTGTCTTTGGGCTTGAGGAAGTAAGTTGAGGATTGAAGGGTTAGCGATGAAGAAGGCTATCTGCATTAAGGCTGGAAGTCCAAGTAGGATGGACTCGAAAGCTCCGAATCCTACACCGAAAGCCGTAGCCTCGTCTAGGGAAGCTTCTCTCAGCCTGCTCCTGGATAGGGCTAGATAGGTGAACCCACATTCTAAGAGGCCTGTCCTTAAGCCTACATAAGATCCTAAAACCAAGTATGTAGCCGGAAAGCCGTAGGTCTCTATGGTCCATCGGCTTAGGTTAGGAGTTACCAGATAATCCAAGATAATCTTAGGGGTGATAGCAGCAAACCATACAAGCCCGCCGAAGAAGAAATATTTTAGTCCTACTCGACTTTTCTTTTTCCAGAGATAGATGGAAAGCAAGCCGACTAAGACCATTCCAAGAGGAGCTAACATCAGTAATGGATTCGTTAGGTCACCTCCAACCATTATCAGAGAGGCTTGGAGCTTCCGCCAGACAAGTCTAAGTCTAAGTCGATATTTAAGTCTATTCACATATAAAATCTGGTTGTCGTACTCTACAGGAGGCCGCTATCGACATAGACTCGGTGGACGAAACACTACATTTATATCCTAGATCTCTGAAACGCCTTTATATGAACGACGTGAAATTCAGCTTCTACTTTCAACAGGACAACCCTTTGATGGGTAAGGTGATCGAGGAGAGAGGCTTCGACTTCTTAAGGTACACGACCGAGAAGGCTGAGGAGCTGGGATTTAGGACAGTATTCTATCCAGACCACTTCATGCTGCCGAAGAACAAGACACTTCTATCCTGTTGGTGCGTCCTCTCGGCCTTAGCCGAGGCCACGGAGAAGATAAGGCTCTGCAGCCTAGTGACCCCGATACCCCTATACCCGATACATGTGCTCCTGAAGAACATCGTAACCGTAGACAACATCTCTAAAGGCAGGGTTATGTTCGGAGTGGGTGCAGGCTGGTATGGAAGGGAGTTCGACGCTTACAATATACGTTTCCCTAAGCTAAGGGAAAGGGTGGAGATGGTTGAAGAAGCTATCAAGGTGTTTAAAGCACTCTGCGAAGAGGAGGGCCCAGTAACCTTTAAAGGGAAGTACTATCGGCTTGACGAAGCCCTATTCTATCCTAAACCTGTACAAAAACCTCATCCACCGATCTGGACTGGAGGCTCGTCGAACAGGATCTTGACGCTCACTGCTAAGTACGCTCAGGGCTGGATACCATACGAGCAGCCTTTAGACGCGATGAAAACTAAGATAGGGAAGCTTAGAAGGCTGCTCGTAGAGAACGGTAGAAGGGAAGATGAAGTAGAAGTTGGCATGAGTTTTCGGTGCGTAGTGTCAGACAAGAGGGAGGAGGTCGAGGAGGTTATGAAGCGACTCGACTTGAGGAGGGAGTTCGTTAACGTTATCGGTGTGAGGAGTAGGATAATCGCCGGAACGACCGAGGAGGTCATCGAAGAGTTGAGAAGCTACATGGATGTAGGGGTGAAACACTTCTGCTTCGGTATGCAGCCAAGCCACCAGATACCTGAGAAACTGGAGCTCGTCAGAGATAAAGTCATAACTCAACTCTAATCTTGTCAAACTTTAATGACTTCTCGTTTAAGAGGATGTTAAAGTAGTTTTGCTTCCCCTCTCTTTAAGATTTAAGTCTTTCAAACGACTTCCATAGTTTTGGATAGGTTTTATGGTCGACTTCCTCAAATCCTCGTTTGGTGTCTAAGGTGAAGCTCTCTCTATACTCGTCTGCCGCTTGGAAGCATCCTTTTGGGTTGCTCAAGCTGATGGAGTGGGCTTCTGAGTTTGGATACGACGCCATAGGGATTCGAGGGTTGAGCTTCGACGTTCCAACAGACCTGACTCCGAGACGCCTCTACGCTTTCGGATATGACATGATAGGCCCAAAGTTCGTTAGTGAGAGGAGAGAGAGTTAAGAGAGACTATAGAGTCTCATAGTTTATTCGTCTCCGAGCTATCCGTCTATGCACCACTCTCGGTTCCAGAAGACCATATCAGGAGAAAATGCGTCGAAACCCTACACCACTACATAGACTTCGCTGTCGACCTCGGAGCTAAAAGGTTAAGGCCTATCGGAGTTAACGGGAAATGGGCTCTAAGGTATGGTCTATCCAGTAGCGAAGCGTTTAGCCTCGTCGTCAAGTCGCTGAATGAGATAATTCCTCACTTAGCGGACATAGGTCTAAGATGCCTCATCGAAACCGTTGAAGGTGGAATAACAAGCACGGCTGAAAACTGCTTAAGGACACTCGAGACCCTAAACTCCGAGCTGTTCAGGATAGCCTTAGACCCTGTAAACCTATACCTCGACAATCAAGATGTCGAGAAGAGCATCAAGCTTCTAGGCAGCTGCATCGATATAGTGCACTCTAAAAATGTTATCAGGACAAAGCAGACGGAGGACACCTTTAACATCGGAGGATACGGTTACAAGTGGGCTTCCATCTCTAAAGGAGACCTCGACTGGGTTAAGATCCTACACGAGTTAAGAAGCATAGGCTTCGACGGCGAAATTCTCTACGAATATGTGAATCCGTTTAAAGGTATGGGGAGAGACTACTGGAAGAATGTACCGGAACCTGAAGAATGGATCCGGGAAAACGTGGTCTACATGAAGACTATTCTCTCTAGAGTATAAGGTTAAGTGGAAGGATCCTTCGCTCTCCCACTTTTTCTTTTAGGTATGACTTCAGGATTCTTATCACTAGCGGAGAAAAAGAGGGAAGTTTTATTCTGGCGGGATCTCCTTAAACAGCGCGTCTATGTCTATGCCTTGACGTTTTCTTATGGCCTTTATTACCCAATAGAGAATAAAGGCTATCACTAGAATGCTCAGTATAAGGCTTATGGATACTGGATGGTTAGACCCGAGTAGGTCGTCTACCCAGTTCTGGTACAGGAAGACCAATAGAAAGATGGTGTTTCCCAGACCTACCAGACTCATAACTGGGATGCCGCCTATCTTGATGTTAGCCGCGGAAGATTCGAACATCTCTTTCCTTCTGAATGGGAAGATTATCGCCGATATAGCCGTTAGGAGGAAGCTGAATCCGATGGCGAAGAGCTGTGAAAATAGACCTAGCCAGTCGGTATAAACGTATATCCATAGAGAGATCAAGCTTATTATACCACAAGCGATCGTGGCGACTATCGGTGCATGGAACTTTCTGTCCACGTATCCTAGCTGCCTCGGCATAAGTCTATCGAAGGACCAAGCTAACATGACTCGACTCGCGAGTAGCTGGTTTTGCGACATCACTATCGGGCCTAAGCCTAAGAAGAAGCCTATCGCGAAGATTACGAACAATAGAATGTTAGGAAAGGCTAGTACCACGAACGAGCTGTAGTATGGGGGAAACGGTAGCTTATAGTCTGGTGTTCCATAGAGGTAAGAAGCTGCATAGACGAACTTTTCTCCTAAAGATGTCATGTAGAGGTATGCTGTTAAAGCCATCACGCCTCCGACTAAGAGGCTGCTGAGTACGTTCGCTATTAGCCAAGTACGTAGCTTTCTCTCCTCTCTGATCTCTCCTGCCATTAAGGAGGTTCCGCATGCCCACGTGTTGATACCGGCCCATAGAGCTATGCCGCTGAGGATAGCCATAGCGGCTGGTCGTTCTATCGAAGAGAACTGCGTTTCGAAGGCCTTTATCATCGATTGATAAGTGTCCGACCCTGTCAATCCGTTTATCTTTGCAGCGAACGTGGCAGGACTGTTTAGGACGAAGGCTCCAAAAGTTATGGCGATAGCCGCTATCATAAAGACGAACGAAACGTTTTGTATGGTGAAGTACGTTTTCGTTCCTAGTATGGTTATCGCTGTGAAGAGTATTATGACGATCGCACCTATAACGAACGTGATGTTTGGGTCGAGTAGCGTATTCGAGAACTCTATCAGCCCTGGATTGTTTGTGATGGCGCCCCAAGTGTTTAGAAGCGATTGTAGAGCTATAGGTACCACGTTTTTACCAGCCCAACCGAGTACTAGAGGTAGCCATAACGCCCAGTTCACGCTACTCATAAAACCTAGCGATGGATGTAAAGTCCGTGAGATGTAATGGTAGTCTCCACCAGACCTAGGTATCGCCATGGAGAAGAACATGTAAGTCGCCGTGTTTAAGGTAGAGAGGAGAGTAGCCACGATGATTAATAGCGGAATGTTGTAGCCGGGAGATACGAACACGTAAGCGAATAGTATCCATGCAGCCAAAAGACCCACGTTGTTTCCTGTCCATATCCAGTTGAACGCTAGACCCGACCAGGGACCGGCCACTCTAATCAGTCCACTTGCACGCCTTAAAAACAGGTCGCTCCTACCTTCAGTTTTTTTAGTAGTCGACAACTCTTACCCTCCAGC
>CAZVJZ010000016.1:0-17736 GCA_964627655.1 uncultured Candidatus Bathyarchaeia archaeon | reverse complement strand
TAAAGGGAGGTGAAAACTGAATGCCGACGCACGGTTCGTTGACGAAGGCCGGTAAGGTGAGGTCTCAGACCCCAAAGATCGAGCCTAGACCACGGAAGAGTCCAGCGCCTAGGGTTAGGAATAGAGGGAACTTCAGGAAGAGGATACTTCTCCAGAGAAGGCCTGGACAGAACTGGAGATAGGTTTCCCGGCCTAATGAGCTTAGCTTTTCTTTGACTGCTGGAGCAGGCTCTACCCTAAAAACTTTTAGGTTACTTTTTCTCTTAATTTCGAGGTTCAGTGTTAATGTTAAGTCTAGATGTTCGCAGGGAGTTCCTGAAGGAGCTAGAGAAGATAGACCTAGATAGCCTAGACTCGAGTAGCGTGCACAAGCTGAAGATGGCTGTCGCTAAGAGGTTGAACTTACCATCCATACCGAGTAACTCAGAACTGATCTCGAGTTTACCCTCTCCGACTAGAGAGAGGCTTCTACCGATCCTAAGGAGAAAGCCTGTACGCTCAGCCTCTGGAATCCTTGTTGTAGCGGTTATGACCAAACCAATGCCTTGCCCGAAGCCTGAACCATGTATCTACTGCCCTGGAGGACCTGGTCTAGGGGTTCCGCAGAGCTATACTGGCCATGAGCCCGCCGCTATGAGGGGTATACAGAATAAGTTTGACCCATACCTTCAGGTGAGGCATAGGCTTAGACAGTTCGAGGCTATAGGACACAGGGTGGATAAGGTTGAGCTGATAGTCATGGGTGGAACCTTTCCGGCCGCCCCCGTCGATTATCAGAGATGGTTCATTAAACGCTGTCTAGACGCCCTTTCAGGGACGGATTCCAGAAGCCTCGAGGAAGCTAAGTCTATAGCCGAGGCCTCTAAGATACATAATGTAGGCATAACCGTCGAAACGAGACCTGACTGGGCGAAGGAGAAGCATGTCGACCAGATGCTCAGCCTCGGGGTCACCAGGGTCGAACTGGGCGTCCAGAACGTCTACGACGACATATACGAACTCGTGAACCGTGGACATAAGGTCGAAGATGTAGTGGAGGCTACTAGGATCCTTAAAGATTCAGGCCTTAAGGTTGGATACCACCTCATGCCCGGGCTTCCAGGCTCAGACTTCGACCGGGACCTAGAGGCTTTCAGGAAGGTCTTCTCAGATCCTAGGTTTAAGCCTGACTTCATCAAGATATATCCGTGTCTCGTGATCAAGGGGACGAAGCTCTATGAGCTATGGAGGAGAGGAGAGTACAGGCCGTACACGACCGAAGAAGCCGTCGAGCTAATAGCTCAGGTCAAGAGGTTTATCCCATCTTGGGTTAGGGTCATGCGGGTGCAGAGGGATATCCCATCAAACCTTATAGTCGCCGGAGTTAAGAAGAGTAACCTACGGGAGCTCGTCCACAGGAAGCTTGAAGAGCTAGGCGTCAGATGTAGGTGTATACGATGTAGGGAAGTAGGACATCGGATGCTTAAGGAGCACGTGGAGCCTAAACCAGAGTTTATCGAGCTACTAGTCCATGAGGAGGAGGCTTCCGGAGGGAAGGACTTCTTCATCTCGGTCGAGGACGTAGAAAACGATGTTCTTCTAGGCTACCTCCGTTTAAGAATCCCCTCCCCGAAGGCGCATAGACCTGAAATAAATCTTAGAGAAGCCTCTATAGTGAGGGAACTCAGGGTTCTAGGCTCGATGCTTCCGGTCGGGTTTAAGCCTGACCTCGAGATACAGCATAGAGGCTACGGGAAAGCTCTGCTTGAAAAGGCTGAGGAGCTATCTGTCGAGGAGGGAGCTGAGAAGATGCTCGTCACAAGCGCCCTTGGAACCAAGAGGTACTACCTGAAACTCGGCTTCAGGTATGACGGCCCCTACGTATCTAAGATGCTTAAAGGTTAAACCTTCCTTTCGACTTTCCCTGTGACCCCTCCCTCCTCTATTATAGTCTTAAAGACCCCTGCACTTCTCCTCGCGGAACGCCTTTTAGTCTCGAGGTCGACGCTGTACAGGCCGAACTTCATTCTGAAGCCTTTAGCCCACTCATAGTTGTCTGTTAGGCTCCAGTGGAGGTATCCGCGGACAGGTATTCTCTCTAGGTTTATGGCTTCGTCCAGAACCTTAAGATGCTCGACTATGTAGGTTGGTCTAAGCCTATCCTCAGCGTCTGCTATCCCGTTTTCGGTTAGGTAGATGGGCTTACCGTACCCGGCCGCCGTCTTCAGGGCTTTGAGCAAGCCTTCAGGGTACACCTCCCACCCGAAGTCTGACGTGGGCCTCCCGTCGGCAGATAGGCTGTTGGGCCTACATGAGAAACCGTAGCCGCTTGCCAGCTCCGGGATAGAAGGAATCTTAAGTATAAGCCTAGCTATGATAGGCCTCCTACCCTTAACGACGTGTCTCGTGTAGTAGTTTACTCCGAGCCAGTCCAGTCGCCCCCTCATGTCGCCTCTGACCTCACCCTTATCTCTCACGCCGTTAAAGTTCCTGTCAAGCCAACCGTCAGAGACCGCTTGAAGGAAGAAGTGGTTGTGCAGACGGTCTAGAAACTCAGCCGCCTTTACGTCCTGCCCTTTCTCCTCGTTCAGAGGGATTACAGGGATAACGTTATGTATCAACCCGACGTCAGCCGAAGAAAGGCTATCCTCGTCCGCCTTAACCGTATCCCACCTCTTTATGGAGTCATAGGCTCGGGCGTGGGCTACAGCCATATGCACGGCTACCCTCCTTAAAGCCTTAAAGTCTACTACGCCTGGTGGAAAACCTGACTCCCTAGTCATATATCCGCCTTCGGGCACGACCATCGACTCGTTAAAGGTAGCCCACTCGTCGACCAAGTCTCCCAGACTCCACGCGACATAGGCACAGTACTTCGTGAACTCTACTACAGTCTTTTCGTCCACCCATCCCCTCGGCCCCCTACGCAGTTTAGTATCTCGGGCTGTTAGGGGGTCATGGATCCAGAGAGGTAAGGTGAAGTGGTTCAGGCAAACGAAGACCTTGAAGCCCCTGCCACGTAGGTCCTCTATGACAGCGCGGTAATGCTCGATAGCCTTCTTGTCGGCCATTTCATCCAGCGTCTCAAGGGCGGAGTCGTCCACCTCTATCCGACTTATGTTTCCCCATCCGTCTCTATCGACTCCGACCTCGACCTTAAAGGTTGACTGAGGGAATATCCTACTCCACTCGATCCCTATCCTATAAGCGTTTAAACCAAGTCTCTCAGCGATCCTGTGGTCACGCTTGTAAAGCCGCCAATAGTTCACCCCTTCCTCCGGTAGGTCTCCGCTGACAACTCCTCTACGTATGTTATCGGGGTCGTGCACCCACACATACCAATCGGTGTTGGGGTCTACATTCCTCCCTTCAGGGTCTCCCATCTCGAACTGGAAGCCGCTTATCGAGACCCCCCACAGAAAGCCTTCAGGAAACATCACCCTCAACCGAAGATAATATGGCATGTTTACGTAGATAACGGTTTCAGCGTTGCGGCTGGCGGGTAACCCTTAAATAATAAGGGCCTGCGAATAGTTCTTAGAGCCGTCTAAAAGTTTCTGGAGATTTAAGGCATGTCCCTAGAGAAGTCTGGGTATAGAGGCCTCACCTTAGCCGTTTTAAGCGATGCAGGTGTGGAGGTAGGAGACGTCATAAGGGTGGAGAATCCGGACTGCACCTACGAGGGGGCTCTAATCCCACGCTCGGAGTTCGGCTCCGAAGATTGCATAGTGATAAAGCTGAGGAGCGGCTACAACATAGGCGTTAAGGTCACCGGGGAGACTAAAGTAATCAAGCTCAGAAGTGGAGAGAAGCCTGCCTTCATCCCTCCACCTCAACCGGAAGCTAAGCTAGGCCTAAGAAGGGTTGCCGTGATAAGCACCGGAGGCACGATCGCCAGCAGGGTGGACTACAGGACAGGCGGAGTTCGACCTGCCCTTTCCGCCAGCGACCTCTACAGCGTCGTCCCAGAGCTCTCAGACGTAGCGGTCGTAGAGGCGGAAATCCTCTTCAGCATCCTAAGCGAGAATATGACCCCAGCGCACTGGAGGAAGATAGCCCTCGCAGCCGCCAAGAAGGTCAGCGACGGAGTAGCTGGAGTGGTGATCCCCCACGGAACAGACACTATGGCGTATACGGCAGCCGCCCTGAGCTTTGCATTCAAGAACCTTCCTGTACCCGTGATACTCGTGGGATCCCAGAGGTCGTCAGACCGGCCGAGCTCAGACGCCGCAACAAACCTTCTAGGAGCGGTTAAAGCCGCTGCGTATGCTCCGTTCGCCGAAGTCGCTGTGGCGATGCATGAATCCACGTCAGACGACTCGATCCTCATACATAGAGGCACTAAAGTTCGGAAATGCCATACGAGCGCACGCTACGCCTTCAAGTCTATTAATGCGTCTCCCCTCGCCAGGGTTAAAGGGGGAGAGTTAAAGATGCTCGTCGAGGACTACCGGAGAAGGGGGCCTAGAGAATCCTTCGAGGTTCACCCAGAGTTCGAGGATAAGGTTGCCCTGGTGAAGTTCTATCCGGGATTAAACCCAGAGGTGATAGACTTCTACGTGAATAAGGGCTATGTAGGGTTGATCTTAGAGGGAACAGGCTTAGGTCACGTCTCCGCTAGATGCTTCCCATCGATAAGGAGGGCCGTCGAGGACGGATTGATAGTGGCTATGACCTCACAGTGCATCTGGGGTAGAGTCAACCTGAACGTCTACGACACAGGGAGAGACCTACTCCGCTTAGGGGTGATACCGCTGAAGGATATGCTTCCGGAGACGGCTCTAGTTAAGCTGATGTGGGTTCTAGGTCAAACAAAGGACTTGGAGGAGGCTAAAAGACTCCTCCTAGAGAACGTGGCGTACGAGTTCTCGGATAGGACTCTTATGGAGGAGTAGGGAAGATGAAACTCGATTATGGGAAGCTAGGTTTAAAGGTGGGCCTAGAGGTTCACCAGCAGCTCGACACAAGACATAAACTCTTCTGCGCATGTAAACCGGAGCTATTCCGAGGAGAGCCTGAAATACGCTTCATGAGAAGGCTGAGGCCGACGCAGAGCGAGCTAGGGCAGGTAGACGAGGCTGCACTGTTCGAGTTCAGGAAGGGTTTAGCCATACTTTACGAGGCGGATAGGGAGACCTCCTGTCTAGTAGAGATGGACGAGGAACCCCCCCACGAACTTAACCGGGAGGCCGTCGAGATATCTCTAACCGTAGCCTTGATGTTGAATGCTAAGCCGGTAGACGAGATTCACGTGATGCGTAAGATAGTGATAGACGGGTCTAACACTACAGGCTTCCAACGGACGTGCGTCGTAGCCCTAGGCGGAGAGCTAGAGGTCGAAGGGAAGAAGATACCGATCCAGCATATAGGACTCGAGGAGGATGCCGCCAGAAAGACAGGCCAGCGATCTAACCAAGTCGTCTACAGGCTGGATAGGCTTGGGATCCCGCTGATCGAGGTGACTACAGGTCCCGTGATAGGCTCCCCAGAGGAGGCTAGGAAGGTGGCCCTCGCCATAGGAAGGATCTTAAGGGCAACCGGGAAGGTTAAACGTGGCCTCGGAACCGTGAGGCAGGACATCAACATATCCCTAGCTAGGGGAGCCTTGATCGAGATTAAAGGCGTACAAGAACTCGAAACCGTAGAGAAGGCCGTCGAATACGAGGTTCAAAGGCAGGTCAACCTACTCGAGATCAGGGAGGAGCTTGAAGGAAGAGGCGTTCGGGAGGAGGACCTAGCCGTGGAGCCGATGGACGTCACAGAGGTCTTCGAGAACACGAAATGCAAGGTTATCTCTAAAGCCTTGAACCGTGGAGGCAGAGTTCTAGCCATAAAACTGAAGGGTTTCGACGGGCTTCTAGGCAGGGAGCTAGCCCCTAACCTGAGGTTCGGAACGGAGCTAGCCGATATAGCACGTTTCTGGGGCGGGGTTGGAGGAATCTTTCACACAGACGAGATGCCGGGTTATGGGGTTACGGAAGCAGAAATCGAGGACTTGAGGTCGAAACTCGACTGCAGCTCGGAGGACGCTGTGGTCTTCGTGGCCGACAGCAGGGAGAAGGCTGAGGAAGCCTTAAAAGCGGTAGCGGCGAGGGCTAGGGAAGCACTTAAAGGGGTTCCAGAGGAAACTAGGGTCGCTACACCAGAGGGAACCAGCAGGTATATGAGGCCTAGGCCTGGAGCCGCCAGGATGTACCCTGAGACGGACGTCCCGCCGATGAGAGTGACTGAAGACCTGATAGAGGAGCTGCGTAGAAAACTCCCCGAAAAGCCGGATGTCTTGATGCAGCGTCTGATGGCCGAGTACGGGTTAAACCAGAAGCTTTCGAGTCAGATAATGGACTCTGAGTATCTCAACCTCTTCGAGACTATAGTTAGGGAAGTTAAGGTTTCTCCGACACTAGTCGCTGTCACCTTAACCGAGACCATTCGAAGCCTTAGAAGAGACGGTATAGAAGTAGACATGATCGGTGAGGATAAGCTGATAGAGGTCTTTAAGCTCATAGGTTCAGGGGTGACGGCTAAGGAGTCCATCCCAGAGATACTGACCTGGCTTTCGAGGAACCCGGATAAAAACGCGTTGGAAGCTGTTAAGACTTTAAACCTCGAGAGGCTTCCAGAGGAGGAGCTGGAGAGAATAGTGGACGAAGCGATTAGAGACAACCTTCAACTCATAGAGAAACGTGGGTTAGGGGCCTTCGGCCCGATAATGGGTCGAGTGATGTCGAAGGTTAGGGGGAGGGCGGACGCGAAGGCCGTGAGCGCCATGATCAAGGAGAAGCTCCACGAACTGTCCAGAACCTGACCCGCGATAAAGATAAATCCCTTACGTCCTACTCTATAATGGTGGTAGCCTAGATGAACCTTAAGGGTCGAGACCTATTATCCATAGCGGACCTGAGCAGGGAGGAGCTCCTGCTCCTAGTCGAGGAGACGGGTAGGCTAAAAGAGCTACAGCGTAGGGGAGAAGCCTTCAAGCCCCTAAGGAACCGTGTTGTAGGCTTGCTCTTCGAGAAGCCTTCGACTAGGACGAGGTGCGGTTTCCAGACGGCAGTCTATCAGCTTGGAGGCGAGGCGATCTACATGCGTCCGGAGGAGCTTCAAGCCTCTAGAGGCGAGCCGGTCAAGGATACGGCTAGGGTTCTAGGAAGCTACCTAGACTGCTTAGTGGTCCGAACCTACAGTCAAAGCTACCTCGAGGAGTTTGCTAAGTATTCGGATGCGCCGGTCGTGAATGCCCTCTCAGACCAAGAGCATCCCACGCAGGTCATAAGCGACCTCTACACCATACTGGAGGCTAAGGGGAGGCTTGAAGGCGTAAACCTCACCTGGATAGGTGACGGAAACAACGTATGCAACTCGCTGCTCCTCGCCTGCGGGTTGGCCGGCGTGAACCTTAAGGTCTCATGCCCGGAAGGGTACGACCCGGATAAACGGTTTGTCGAGAAGGCCTCGGCCTTCGCTAAGGAGTCCGGCGCCGAGATAGAGCTGGTCAGAGATCCTAAGAAGGCTGTGTCCGACGCAGACGTGGTGTACACCGACACCTGGGTTAGTATAGGTCAGGAGAGGGAGGCTGAAGCTAAGATGAAAGCCTTCATCGGATATCAGGTTAACGATGAGCTTCTAGCCTTCGCTAAGGAAGACACGCTTGTGATGCACTGCCTACCGGCATACAGGGGAAAGGAGATCACGGACTCTGTCCTCGAGGGTGAGAGGAGTATAGCTTGGGAGCAGTCTAAGAATAAGCTTCACGGCGCTAAGGCTGTACTCGCCTCGATCCTTTAAATGAAAACCTTAATTCAACTTTTTTATAGATAATTGCCGTCTGGAGAAGCATCTATATGTTTCATATAAATGTGCGGAGGCCGTTTAACCCTTTTTCCAGACTTAAAAGAGGAAAAGAGGCGTTCTATACTCCTTTCTAGACGCCTGACATGAGACCTGGAGGTTACTTTATCATCTAAAATTAGACAGTTAAGCTAAATCTATGTTTCTTTAAGTTTCATGTAGATGTAGAATCTATCTTCAGGTTTTAATAAGTCGAGCCTACATAAGTTAGGTTGAAATGATAAGGGTAGGCTGCTGCGGTTGGGGTAGGATAAGTCTAGACCTACATAAAGTCAGGTATTTTGCGTCGGAGACTAAAGGGGAGGCTCCTAGAAAAGGAGGGAGGCCTTCCACCCTCCAGCTATACGCCGAGTACTTCGACGTCGTCGAGGTTAACAGCAGCTTCTATAGTCACCACAAGCCCTCTACCTATGAGGGCTGGAGGAAGGCTGTACCCCCAGATTTCGAGTTCACGGTTAAATGCCATAGGGACGTAACACACAAGTTCCTACTCAAACCGACCGATGAGTGTGTAGAGTCTTTCAACTCGACCCTCGAGGGTGCGTTAGCCTGCAAAGCTAGAGCTATACTCTTACAGACTCCTGCGAGCTTCCAGCCTAGCGAGGAGAACTTTCATAGGGCAGAAGAGTTCTTCCGCTCGATAGAGAGGAGTGTCCCTATAGTCTGGGAGACTAGAGGAGACAGGTGGCTGGAGGATAAAGCCCTCCAAAGGCTGAGGGAGTTGCTCGAAAGACATGAGATAACCCACGTAACGGACATCTTGAAAGCTAAGCCTGCATACGTGTCGGGTCTAGCATACTTTAGGCTCCACGGTTTACCCGGATACAACCTTAAATACTCATATCGGAACGAGGATTTGAGGAGGCTTCTAGAGGGGTGCAGGGAGGTTGAGGAGGCGAAGGGAAAAGTCTACCTGTTCTTTAACAACTACGCCATGTATATAGACGGCGTTAGGTTTAAACGTCTTCTAGAAAGCGGGGAGCTACCTGAGTCTCCTTTCGGCTCAGCGTCGATTAGGATTGCGTTAAGCGGTGTTGACTGCTGGCCTGCATCCAAGGGCGACTTGCTAGCTAGGTTCGGCGAATGGTACGTTTGGGTTGAGCCTGACAGAAACGTTAAACTGAAGGAGATATTAAACGCTTTCACCGATAGGGTGTACGAAAACTTGGAGGACTTGGCCTCAGAGGCGGAGAGGGTTATGGGGAAGTAGCTATCATCGAGTATTCTTAGATTCGACTTGAAGGAACAAGTTATCCTTAGATATTATAGTCATGTTGAGCAAGCCGTCGTCGCAGAAGTCGTAGTCTACTACGAAGCCGAGGTCGTTAAGTTCGTCGTCTAGCTCGTCAAGGTCTATCAGGTCGAAAGTCTTGGTGGATACTATCTTCACTTCTCTCATTTTAACACCTCTCTCCCCCATTTCTGTGCTAATCTTTATTTCATAAGAAGTTTATAAATGGATGAGAAAGAGTCTTTACGAAAAGAATTAAGAAAAAATGTTACTCTCTAGACTTTAAAGACGAAAAAACGAGTTATCGGGCCACTACGCTTTCCAGTTCCCTCTGTTTGGCCTCCATTATCCTGAACCTGGCGATCGGTGGTGTGGAAGCGGAGGTCGGTCTAAGCTCAGGCTCTACCTTAACGAGTATCGGAAAACGGCATTTAAGGGCTGTCCCCTTAACTATAGCCTCGCCTTGAGGTAAAGAGCCTAGAAGCTCTACGAATTGGTCTCCTACCACCTCTTGGAGCCTCCTCTTATCTATGTCTTCAAGCGAATGGGAAACTATGTTGTTGGCGCATTGGGTTATGATCGTTTTATCTACGGTCGCTAAACGCTGGGTCACAACCCAGAGTCCCACGCCGTTTCTGCCTCCATTGGTAGCAATCTCCTTGATTATCGAGAGTAGACGGCTCCTTATATCTCGGTCTCCGATCGAGAACTGCGTCCACTGCGGAGCATAATACATGGCTTCCTCTAAGACTATCACGCATCCGAAGTCAGAGTTCTCCAAGGCATGATGGAATATCCTAGTTAAAACCTGCGTTAAGACTACATGCTTCTTAGCCCAGCCGTTAGACCCTCTAGAGAGGTCCATTATCACTATCTTGAAACGTTTTATCTGCTCTACAGGGTCTACTGCCTGAAGCGTCGACTCAGGTATCGTCCCGGAAGACTTCACAGCCTCTAAAACCTGCCTTTTATATCCTTCGAAATCTGCGTCTTGCCTCCTGAACCCTGTATCCTCAGCCCTAACAGCCTTAACGGCGGCTGTTAAGTTCCTCTTAACGAGCTGCTGGTCAGAGTTCTTCAGTAGGTCGAAGGCCTTCATCAGTATCTTGGACGTCCACCAGCCCTTCTGCCAGCCGAATTCTGCCAGAAGGTCCTCTAGGCGTATGTCGTCAGGCTGGAAGAACTCGTACCATGGGATGACCTTCACGTCCTTCCCGAAGATCGTTCTTAGACTCTTGTATTCCCCGTCTTTGTCTACTATCAGGAATCTGACCGGGGGGTCTGCTTGGGCTGCCCTAGCGACCATGCTTATGGCGGTCGTGGTCTTGCCTGTACCTACGGCTCCGCAGATCAGGCAGCACTGCCTGATCAAGTAGTATAGGTCTAGCTCGACATCTATCCCGCTGCTTAGGTCTCGGCCTAGAAGGATCTTCCATCCTGAGGAGGGTTTAGTGAACTTCTCGATCACGTCCGGCTCAGCCTTGAACACCGGGACGTTGGGCTTGAGCGGATGTCTTAACGGTCGGAGAGCGGAGCCGTCGAGCCATCCCCACTGGTAGGCCTTAGCCCTCACCGTGGTTCTCTCTTCGTCGACTATCAAGTTCCCCTCTTTCAGGAGGGCTTCCTCGTAGTCTCTAGCATCTTTATGGGAATATACCTTAGTCACCTGAAACAGGACAGGCTCACCGTTCTTCGGATGCCTCACGTAGATTAAGTCGCCTTCAGCCACCTCCCTATCGCTTTCTAAGACCACCTCTATCTCGGAAGAGTGATAGTCGCCTAAAACACTATAGGTGTATCCGATCCTCATTTAAACTCACCCCAGATAGCCGCAGCCAGCGAGGCTGAACCGAATATACGCTCCATCCTCGGAACTAGCTCGGAGTAAACCTCCCTCACAAACCTCTTCGTTATACGAACCTCCTCGTCCGCCTTGACTATCGGGAGGGGAATCCCATCGTGCACGGCCGAGTAGAGACAATAACCCGCTATATCGTCCACCTGGTCTACCATGAACTCCGGTATGTCGATCCTTACAGGCGAGACTAGGGGGTTCGGTGACAAGCGGATGTAAAACGAGTGTATCTGATAGGCTATCCTCTCCATGAATGGTGCTTTATGGAAGAACTTTCTCAGGATCTTGCTTGGAGAGAAGATTTCCGTCCTTTCACCGAAGCCCATAGTCTGCAACAGTAGGAAAGCGTCTGAAAGAGAGGTCTCCCTCCCTATACCAAGCTCGTTCACGAGGTATCTGGCAGTAGCCCTCTTAACGACGCCTGCGACCGCAACCTTCTTTTTCTCACACAGCCTCAAGAAGGAGTTGACAGACCTGATAAGCGCCTCCCTGTCACGTTCCTCCCCTTTCATCACCCACCAGTTACCGAACGCTAGAGGCCCGTCCACCAGAATTAGGTCTGCTGAGTCCTCTAAGAGAAACTTCCTAGCGGTCTTAAAAAGCAGGCTCTCTCTTCTGACGCTGACTATCTCATGGAATTTATCTCCTGAAACGTCGTAGCTCATCTTGACAGACTCGGGGGTACTAAAGAACCTCTTAGCCTCGGGAACCTTAAACGCCAACGCAGCGATTACCGCAAACCAATATGAGGCCAACGGAACCCTCTGACTTCCGGCGTCCACCCCTACGACACTATCATAAACACGGCGCTTCAAGACCCTATGAAAACGTATTTCACGTTTAACCCTATCCAACATCATGGGTAAATCAAGAATGCATTTATGCGTGTCCTTCGTAACTTCATCCAAAATTAGGCTACGCAAAGCTAAACATAGATGAGGATAAATCACCCCGTCCTTACGCAAATTACTTATTTCAGTATTTACCCTATCTATATTGGTGCGGTGGACTAATTTCACAGTTTACCCCCCGGTCTATCGATGAACGGGATGCCGCCCGTTCATCGACCCGCCGCACCGACTTTTCGGTGCGTTTCAACTTAAGGTTTGATCAAGATGTATCCATATCCCTTCTCCGTTTGGATCCTCCTTAACACTCCTTTCTTCGTCATATCCGCCAGTCTTCCGCTGACCGTTCCCTTCGGGTAGTGTAGGGCGTTTAGCTTCATGGCCTCCATTATCTCGTTTAGGGTTCTAGGAGCCTTTCTTCCCCAGCTAGTTTTCAGCAGTTCTACTATGACGTCTGGGCAGCTTGCGTTTGGTGGAAGCGATAAGGTGGGATACTCCTCCCTAGGTTTTGTGGTTTCGGTTGTCTGCGGGGCTTTAACCTTTGTCTGGGCTATCGTCTGTAGAGAGGTGGACATTGCGGTGAGCAGTTCCGGTATGCTCTCTAGGGTGTTTAAGACGTCGTTTCTAGCTCCTTCCACTTGGACTTCGACTTCACCGATCTTTATCCTAACAGAGAACCTGTCCGACGTCTCTAAACCCTCCTTAAGCTGGGTGCTACCTCCTTTTCGACGAATCTAAGCCCTGCCGCTGTGATCCTGTACTTTCCCTTCTCGACCCTCTCGACCAATCCACTGTTTATGAGGTTGGGTAACTCGTTTCTAACGGTCTTAGTCGCTTTACCTATGATCCTTCCGAGCTCTATAGGTGAGAGGGAATCCTTCTCTCTTCTTCCGATCTTCTTAGCTATATACGCTCCGGTTAACCCTAAACAGACTGCTTCTCCGACCGACGCTTTCACTTTCTCGAGGATTATACTTCCATCCGATGTGACCACGATCAAGCCTTCTACACTATCTATCAGTCTGGTTAGGTCTGCCGTGTATAGGATTTTTCGTGCGGCTTCAAACGTTGGCACGGTATCGGTTAGGAACTTGATCAGAGAATCTAGGACCTCGTCTAGGTTACCGTCGAACGAAGCTTTCACCCCGTTACATTCTAAGTCTAAGTGAACCTTTGAATTCATCACCTTCACCTCAACTCAGGAAGCACGTTCTCCACGAAATATTTGATTCCAGGTATGGTGACCTTATATTTTCCTCTCTCGACCCTCTTCACCATCCCGTCGCTTACGAGCTCGCTCAGCCTTCCAGAGATCGTCTTCTTCGATTCACCGCTTTGAGTAACTATCTCCTTCACGGTTAGGCAGTCATCCTCCTCAAACCCTAGCTTACTTTCTATGTATCTCTTCAGGAGCAGAAGTAAAACGTTCTCCCGGTCGCTCAAGTTTTCCTTCGAAGTTAAGATTGTTACCTCTCCATCCGATATAGCTAAGACCCCCTTCAGGTTGTCCAATAGCTCCTCTAGATCTACTGTTAGGACGAGGCTTGAAACGACCTTTAGTGCGGGATAATGTTTCATGAGGAACCTGAGGAAGAGTCTGGTTACCTCGTCTACCCCACCGCTGAACTCAGCCTCGTTCCCGTTAAACTTAACCTTAACGATCAAGCCTTCATTCCTCATATTTCTCGCCCATCCTAGCTTTAGGGATGACCTCTCCTTCCACCCACCTCACACCGTTAATCGTCAACTTATAGCTTCCTCCAACGCTTAAGACCAGGCCTCCCCTCTTAAGTTCGCTGAGTCTTGAAGGGTATCCGGGAGTGAACCAGCCGCTTATGTTAAGCAGTCTCCCTAGGTCTCTGGACTTAATTCCGTCTGGGTAAACCGCGTAGAGGAGTAGGGCTATAGCCTCCCTCGTGCTCAGCCGGTCTTTTGGAACTGTTAGGAGCGGCCCCTCCTCGCTCTTGTACACCAACCCCTTAAGCGAGATGGATGGGGCCATGAGCTCCTTCTTTGCGAGTATCTCGTCGACTTCGTCGATGATCTCAGGTATCTTGCGGATGGCTTCCAGCAGCTCGTCTGGAGTATCTGCCTCTACTTCCATCGTTCCGAAGCTTCTACGCACGGATACCCTGTATTTTCCCAAGGGAGGCACCTTACTTTTTTACGTAAACATGTAGTTAACAACTAATATTTAACTTTTTCCATAAACTATCTGTACCTTCCCATATCTCAAGGAGTAAGGAACGGAAGCAAGGTTCTCGATGTTCTATGTGTCTTGCTTAACGATAGGCTAGGAGAGTTTCGTGAACAAATATTTAAATCTAACAAAACCGATCGAAAGAGAAGTCTTCAAAAAGGCGGGGAAAAGCGATCGACAGGCAAGAGTCTATAAAAAAGTTGATTCGAGACAAAGCCTTGAAAGCTTTAGAGGAGGCAAGAGTCCTCCTGGATGAGTCTGTTGAGGTTCTGCTTAAAAAAGACTATGTAAAGCTAAAGAGAAGACTGTGGCTGGCCTCATCGAACACCGAATACGCAGCCTTCCTTCTAGCGAAAAGCTTAGGAGAAAAGCCTAAGATAGCCCTAAAAAACCCGGAGGGAGGAGACGATTTGGATAGGCTTCTAGCTCGCTCGATCCAGAAACTCGACGAAGCATACCTCCACCTAAAAAGAGGTGAAAACTCAGAAGCTTACAAACTGGCTAAAACTGCACGCCTAAACCTAACGAAACTCCTTGAACTACTAGAAGAGAAAACCTAACCTCCACAGAACAGTTCAAATTCTGAGCGTGACCGACACGGAGCTATATAAACTTTTGACCCACGACTGAGAAACTCCTCAGAAAAGACAAACCTAAACTGAACAATGTTCAGAAAGAGTAAGCTTAAACTAAAGATCCTTCAGCTATCTCATGGAACCTATATAAACCTAGACTAAGGTATAGATAAAAAAGAGAAAGAATTATAGATCTAAGAGTATGAAAAATGTTCGGAAGTTCTAAGACTTAAGGTGATTTTAGTGGTTTAGCGGTCTCTGCCGCTAGGATTATAGCTTTAGCGAAGTCTTCCGGCTCGATCCCTGGAGTCGATATGCCATTAGACTCGTAGAATTCTACTATTCTGTGGGTTAACTTACCGGTCTCGACCTCGCAGCCTAGGAGAGCTTTTTCAAGGTCCCATAGCTTATCCTCAGGGTAAAAGAAGAAGTCTCCTTCGATCCTTATATCCTCTATCCTCCCTTTATCTAGGTTTAACTTTACGTTTATCAACCCTTTTCTAGCCTTATATTTGGCGCTTCCGAACAACACAGGTTTATCACCCCCTCATCTTTCATCTCGTAAGTCCACCGTGTCTAAGGCTTCAGGCCCGGTTCCAAGCAGGGTCACCGGAACACCTATCTCGCTCTCCACCTTCCTCACGAAGTCTAACGCCCTCTCAGAGAGTTTAGAGTACTCTCTTACACCCTTACACTCCGGAAACAGCACGTCGATCTTGGTTATCGCCGCCTGGGTCCCCCCGTTAAGCATCACAGCCCTCCTAGCGAGTTCGAAGTCGAAGGGAGCAGCCCTCCTCCTCCGACCGGTAACGGTCGCTACCTCATCCCAGCCTCTCTTGACAGTCTCCTCCCAAGACAACTCGTTTTTGAGGGGGCCTCCGCCGACCCTAGTGACATATGCCTTAAAAACCACGATCACGTCGTCTACCTTAGTCGGCCCTACACCCACGTCTGAGCATGCAGCCGAGGCAGTTACGTCCTTCGACGTGCAGTAGGGGTAGGTTCCATGGAAGAGTGAGAGATAGGTTCCCTGCGTACCCTCTATCAGAACGTTCTCCCCCCTATCTATAGCCTCGTTAACCTCGAGAGGCACGTCCGTTAGATAATCCCTCAACGCCTCTACATCTCTGGCCAGCTTAGCCCTACGTAGAGCCCTATCCGCGTTGCATGGCCCGGTACCTGAACCTGTAGTCTTTATCTCCTTGGCTAAGGTTCCCTTTCTGTCGGCCTCTATGTGGTGAGGCTCGATTATCGCGCATTGAGGGTCTAAACCCACCCTGTCAGCGCAGCCGAGCGATTTAACCTCATCCAGAAAAATCTCGGGATTCACTAGGACTCCAGGCCCTATAAGCAGTCTGCAGTTCTCGTTAACGAAGGTGCTGGGCAGCATTCTGAGCTTATAGCTTTTTCCTTCATGTACTACTGTATGTCCCGCGTTTGGCCCTACACCGGCCCTAGCGGCGACCTTAACGTCGTCCTTTAAAGCTAGATAAGAGATTATTTTACCTTTCCCAGTATCACCGAAGAAACCGCAAACGACGACCGTACACGGCATTCAAACTCACCGAATTCAAGATAGTATTCTCTTCACTTAAACTTTTAGAGAGAAAAGGAGTTTTCAGGTTTAAAGTTCAATCATCGCAGAGCTCATTTGACTCTCTCTTCATCACCGATCCGATCTTAACCACAAAAACCTAAAAGTTTTCTGGTATGGATAAAAGATTTATCTCTATACGTGAAGAAGATATCTTCATGGAAGTTTTCGAGGCTATAAAGGGTAGGAGAAGCGTTAGAGCGTTCCTTCAGAAGCCTGTGCCCGATAGTCTTCTGAAGAAAGTGCTCGAGAGCGCTATCTACGCTCCGTCGGCAGGGAACATTCAGCCATGGGAGTTCATCATAGTAAGAGAACAGAGGACTAAAGAGAGGCTGGCCGAAGCCGCGCTTGGCCAGTACTTCATAGCTGAAGCTCCCGTCGTTATAGTGGTCTGCGCTAACCAGAAGTTATCTGGAAGGGGTTACGGCCTACGAGGCTCCACCCTCTACTGCATCCAAGACACGGCGGCGGCTATCCAGAACATCCTCTTATCGGTTCACGCCCTAGGTTTAGGGGCGTGTTGGGTAGGAGCGTTTAGAGAAGACGCGGTTAAGGTTGTCCTTAACATACCTGAAGGTGTGAGGCCTGTGGCGATAATTCCGGTCGGATGGCCCGCCGAGAAGCCTAGGATGCCGCGGAAAAGGCCATTAAGCAGTATAGTACACTATGAAACCTACGGGTCAAGGCGTCCTTGAGGAAAAGAGTTCTTCGGGTTGAAGGACGGATATTCCTGCTTGACCTCCTATTATCTCCACCATCACGACCTTATCCGGGTTCTCGAGGTCTACTTTCCTATCGATTACCTCCGCAAGCTCCCTTATTATTTCACTCTTATGTAGGCCACTATATCTCCTCTTCTCCACCGTCATCCGCCAAGTCTCCCCCTCCTCTATTTGAGAAGCCAACTCCTCTAGGGCCTCTTTCATCGAATCTATATCTGACTTAACCCATCGCTCGACCGGGATCCACCTGAAGGTGTACCGGATGAACGTTCCGTCGCCTTCACGCACCTCTCTTATAAGCGCCTTCACGTCTAAACACGTTTTAACTCCAAGTAGACCCGCCACGATAGTCTTCTCAACCCTAGGGTCTTCGTCGCCGAAAAACTTTAAAACCTCTCTAACTTCTCTCCTCGCCTTTCTGAAGAACCTACGTGGATAAGAGACTAGTAGGTTATACGTAAACCAACACTTCCTCACGTAACGTTGTGTGTACAGGCTAATAAGTTTTAGCGGCAAAAAGAGAAATCATTTAACTATTTAAATCCGACGATGCATAATATTACTTATAGTAATTTATCGGTGTTGAAAATCGCCTTGGAAGCCGTTATCCCCACTCCTGAAGAGTTGAGGAGGCTGAGGCTTCAAGCCGGGCTCACCCAGAAGGAGCTCGCTAAAAGAGCGGGGGTAAGCCAGTCTCTAATAGCTAGAATCGAAGCCGGAACCGTAGATCCCCGAGTCTCCACCCTACGGAGGATCATAAGCGCCATCCCCTTCAAGGAGGGATTCAAGAAGGCCTCACAGATAATGTGTAGCCCCGTAATCTACGTGACTACAGACGATACTGTACATAAGGCAGCCGACCTGATGGAGAAGCATGGCATATC
>CAZVJZ010000015.1:5659-18293 GCA_964627655.1 uncultured Candidatus Bathyarchaeia archaeon | reverse complement strand
TGCCGCCTCATGCCTTTAGTTCCACTTTTCCTATGCTGACCTACCCTACCATACCCGCATGTTCTGCTACCGCGCATCTTCCTAGTTTTTCTCAGCTTATGCGGCAAGACTGTCACCCGGTCTTTAAATCATTCTTTCCAGTAGCTTGTTGATCGCCTCTCCACGATATCCTGAGGCTCCTCCGGCCTTAAAGCTCTTCTTTATCTTTCCTTTAAATCCTTTTCTCGGAGGATGAAGCCTGAAGACCGGTTTTATGTCTGGGAGGTCTTTATACTCGATTTCACACTTATAGATGGCTTCAACCATCTTTTCTATAGACTCATATCCTGCCTTCTTGGCGTATTCTTCGGTTAATCTTTTATCACCTTTAAGTCTACCCCACTTCTTGATGAGGTTAAGAAGGTTCTCGTATGAGATTTCACCCCAAGTTATGAGGTTCTGCACCTTTTGCAGCATGCCTGAGTACGATGGCCTATCGTCGATTATAACTGCATGATTGGGTTTTGTTAAATGCAGAAACTTTAAGGTGTCCTCCATCTCTTTAGGCACATCGCTTACTCCTCTTATCCGGATCGCTACGAGACATTTCTCACCCTTCTCTTTCTCCAAGGTTATCTCCCCCAATCCTCTGGAGTTACCAGCCTGTAAGTCTGCTTTAAGGCGTCGAAGACGGCGTATGCGAAGGATGGAACGGTCTTAGTCGAACCATAGCTTCTGGTCCAACAATCTTTCACGCCGGCTAGGCTAAGCAGTATCTTAGCGACTTCGCTTGCTACTAGGCCTAAGCCTCTAGGGCCGGGTATGAGGTGGACCTCCACGCCGCCGCAGCGGCCGACCACACGAAACGGTAGGGAGTGAGGTCTACCGCAACCACACTCCCAGCTTCCACACCCCCTTCTGATAGGAGTTATGTTTAAACGTGCATCTACAGCGGCTTTATCGATAGCTGCTCTTACTTGACTTGCTTTCCCTGAGCCTAAACCCACATATCCGTCTTTGTTGCCAACCGCAACTATAGCTTTAAACCTCGACCTCTCACCGGCATCTGTCTGCTTCTGCACTAGGCTTATGTTGACTACCTCTTCTTGAAGTTCAGGTAGTAGGACGTCTACTATTTCGGGCTCTCTGATCTTAAAGCCCTCTATAAAGATCTCTTCTATAGAGGAGATTTTGCCTTCAGCCACCATCCTGCCTAATCTCGTCCTAGGAACCCATTCCTCCTCTTCACGTCCGATAGCCATTTTATTCACCACCGACCTTAAACGAGGAGAGTATTTTTTCCTTGACTTCTTTGAAGTGGTCGACTATGTCTTCTGGCTTAAGACCTCTCGAGAGGTGTCCTGAAAACCTCACCTTGTATAGATCTGGATTGCTTGATAAGAGGAGTTCAGCGTAGTCTTTTATACGTTCTCCTCTAATCGCCTCGTCGTCTGGAAGCATTTCCTCGTCATGGTTAACTTTTATACCGGACTCTAACACTCCCTTCAAGGCGGCGAATACTCTTGAGCCTTTCGTCGGTTTATGCAACCCTATGTCTAAAACCATCTCTTCGATTCCCCTCGCTTTAGCCCTAAACCCGCATATTAGGCCTGTAAGATATGCGGCTGGTATGTTGCCGCAGGAAGCTCGCCATCCAAACTTCTTTAGCTCCTCAGAGGACGCTGCCGCCAATACATGATCTCCCTTGATCTTGGCTTCGAGGACTTGAAGTCGAATATGGTTTAAGGATTTTCTGACGGATAACCTAGGCTTACCTGAAAGCAGTAGGGCTCTCCTAAGCCTGTAATCGGTTTTACCCTCCCTTCTTCTTCTGAAAGGTACGCAATAAGTCGGACCCTTAGCCATCATCGTCGTCTCCATAGATTCTCTGAGTCGATATACCTCTTAAGGTCGGCTATTGAGTCGAACCTCCCGCTGCTTGCTAGGTCGTAGAGGCGAGAGTACGTCTTCTCACTTATTAAACGTTTAGCCTTCAATATCTTTAATTCTCTTCTCAAAGCTCTTATCTTTTGTATCCAAGCCCTCTTCCTAGGGTTTCTAGCACCTTTCGGGCCTGACCTGCTGCCGTAACCTCTTCTACGTCCTTTCTTTCGTTTCTCCTTGAGTATGCGGAAGCGGCCACGGGAAATTCCTTTCTTCGGTTTAGCCACTATGGCTTTTTCATGGATTAGCTTCCTGATCTCTTCTCTTGTGATCGCTAACTCGACGTCCTCCACTCTTTCGGGGTCTATCCAGATCCTGCTTTCGCCGACCTTAAGGATCTCGGCAGCTAGCCTTCGTTGGCTACGCAGATTCACTTTCACGCACCTCGCTTCTAACGGCTTCAGGCGGATTTAAAACCTTCAACCCCATGTCGTAAGCCCGAGAAGATATCTCTATAGCCTTCTTTTCGCCAACTGTGCGGGCTATTCTAACTGCGTCTAGCTCAGGGTCTAACTTCTCTAGGTCTGACAGGTTTCTAACAAGGACTTCACGGTAACCAGAAGGGTGGAGGCCTCTAAGTTTCCTAGGCGACCTATAACCTACGTTCGGTGATTTAGGCCAGCCCTTCTTCTTCAGACGCATCTTACTGTCTATACCTCTCGGCCTCCTCCAGCTTTCGTTGAGGCGCTTATACCGCCAGCTCTCCTGACGGACGAAGTCAGGCTTCTTAACCTTCTTTTTAGCTAAAGCCTTCTTGATGGAGTCTCTGGATTCAGACATCACGCGACACCAGAACAGGTTTCATATACGTATATTCCGTCTAGGAAGACCCTTGGATCCTTGTTCTTTATCTTCGTGGCCTGCTGTATGTTGGCTGCCGTCTGGGAGACCGCCTCGATGTCTATCCCCTCGATTATTATGTCGTCGCCTTTAACTGTGACCTTGGTATCGCCGATGATCTTTGCTCTCCTCGGACTCTTTTCTCCGGTAAAGTTCTCGATTAGAACTTGATTTCCGTCAACCCTTACAGAGATGGGAAAATGAGAAAACACTATCTTCATCTTATACACGAAGCCTTCGGTTACACCTTTGATCATGTTGTTTATGTGAGAGTATATGGTGCCTACGATAGCCTCTTCTCTCCTTCTAGGCCAGTAAGCCTTTACCGTTATAACGTTTTTCTCTTTAGTGATCGATACGGGAGCGTGAGAGAAGTCCCTAGTGAGTGCGCCTCTAGGACCCTTCACAGTAACGGTTCTACCCTTCACTTGAACGTCGACGTTTTCGGGGATCTCGATGAATCTAGCGACTGTTATCCTCTTCATGTTTCTCAAGCCTCAATATACGAACGCTAGAAGTTTACCTCCGACTCCCTTCTTTTTTGCTTCTCTATGGGAGAGGACGCCTTGAGGAGTGGAAACTATGAGTAAACCTATTCCTCTTGAAGGAAGAAACTTCTTCTCCCACTTTTCATAATCTTTAACTTTGGTGCTGAACCTCGGCCGTATAGCTCCACACTTATTTATCCTTCCTAAAAGCTGCACCCTGAACTTCCCGGCTCTTCCGTCATCTATGAACTCGAATTCACCGATGTAACCGTTCAGCTGCATAACCCTAAGCACGTTGCCTAACAGCTTAGACGCTGGAGATAGTATACACTCCTTTTTGTTTCTTAGCTCGTTGTTATTTATAGTAGATAGCCCCTCTGATAAAGTGTCTCCCATAACCCAAATCTCCCTTTACTGGTATTTTTTGAAGCCTAGACTTTTAGCTACCTCCCTGAAACATTGACGGCAATACATCAACCCATACCTACGGATTATCGGGCCATGCGAGCCACATCTTCTACACACTCGGCTGCCTTTACCGAATTTTCTAACTTTTTTAGGTTTCAGCTTAGCCATATGTCTTCACCTACACCACCTGAACACCGAACTCTTCCTTAAGGAAGAGCATACCCTCCTCTCTAGTTAACAGATGCTTTGACCCCACTTTCGACCTCTTCACCTTCCTCCTTTTAACCCTATATCCAGGTCTTTCTAACGCTACACTTACATCCATTCCGTGTATGCCGAGCTCAGGTATATACTTAACGCCTGGGATTTCTATATGCTCGCTTATACCGAAGGAGACGTTGCCGAATTTATCGAAGTTTCTTTCGCTTAAACGGTTGTTCACCGCTTGAAGAGCTTTCTGGAGGAAAGAGTAAGCTTTCTCGCCGCGAAGTGTAACTACACAGGCTATTGGTTCACCTCTCCTTATTCCGAAGTCCCGTATGGTTTTCTTTGCTTTTCTTCGACAAGGCTTTTGATTGGTTAATTCCTCTAGTACTTTCGAGGCTTTCTCCAGAGGTTCCCCAGACTTCCCGACGCAGATGTTAACACATACCTTAGCGATTCTAGGTTTAAGCATAGGGTTACTGCTCCATCTTTTGAGTATTGCCTCTTCATCCATCTTTAGGACTTCACCTCTGGGATAGATATTGACGGGGCTTCTTTACCTAAGAGAAATACGTATTTCAGGATCGTCTGAATCTGCTCTCCAGACTCCTTCTCTATAGTGACCAGAGACCTAGCTTTACTCCCGACTTTCTCTATAGTCTTCAGACGGCCGAATTCGCCCCTATGCTTCCCTTCGAAGACCATCACGAAAGAGTCTTCTTTAAGCTTAAATTTGTCTAGGATCGTCTGGTCGGGAAGCTGAATCTTAAGGACGTCTAACGGAGCGTAGTCTTTACCATCTTCCTCAACCGGAAGCAGGATGTTGCGTCCGTCGTGGAGGGTTAGCTGTATTCTACCTCCCTTAACGAGTCTCTTAGATTCTATACGACACAGCTTAATATTTTCCTCGTCTTTACTTATAGGATGAAGCATTAAACCTTTCTTAGACGGAAAAATCCGATAGATGCCCTCGATCTCCGGTATGGAGAGAACGTCCATCATCCCGACAGGGAACCTAGGCTCTCGAATCACTCTTCCATCCACTTTAACCATTCCTTTCTTTATGATCTTGTTAGCTTCCCTAGCAAATTTTGCAAGGTTCAACACGTCTCTTAATATCAGGGCTATAGGCATGGACCTTTCCATAGGATGGGGGCCCGGAACAGGTTTAAAAGTAAAGACAAACTCCTTTCTATGTATAGGCCAGATCTTAGGTGCCTTCTCCCTTTTTAATTTCTTATTTACTCCTACTCTTCCCATTTCTAAACGACTTCCTTTTGTTGTAGTTCTTTTGCAGCTGAAGACTTTCGGTTGACTATCTTTTCCCTCCACTTATCTTTTAAGTTGAGCTTAGTGATCATCACCTTAGATGGATGTATGGGGACCGGGATCTCTGTCCCGTCGACCTTCTTTCTAGTTAATCCTTGAATGAATATTCTATATTTCTTTCGATCCACTCTTGCCACCGTTCCCTCTACACCAGCGTTATCTCCTCTGGTCACCACCACTTGATCTCCCTTTATCACAGGGATCGTCCTAAACCCATACTTTTCTCTTAGCTCTTTAGACAGTGGAGCACCAAATAGCTTATACCTAACCGTATTATGCGCCGTATAAAGGAGCTTGCGTTGCTTGTCCGGGTCTTTAATCTTCACGTCCACTCCACCTCACACTATTATCCTTGCGGCACTCGCTATCCTAGGCCAACGCTCAGCGGCCTCCCTAGAGACCGGGCCTCTAATCTCAGAGCCACGCATTTCGCCTTCCTCGGTCATCAAAACCGCCGCGTTATCCTCGAACTGGATCCAGTATCCCTCCTTTCTTCTGTAGGGTTTTCTCTGACGGATTATCACTCCACGAAATATCTTTCTTCTAAGGTCTGGAGAACCTGACCTCACAGACACCGAAACCATATCGCCTACAGCGGCGGACGGCCTTCTTCTTAGACGGCCTTTATAGCCTATAACCTGTATGATTCTCAGCTCTCGCGCACCTGTGTTATCTGCACACTTAATCATCGAACCTACAGGAAGTCCTCTCGTGATCTTAACCTTCTGCCCGATCATCCCCCTAGCTATTAAGGCACGTGCCCTAGATTTAGCCCTGGCCGCCACCTTTCTCCTCCTCCAATTTTTCTACGACGACGAAGGCGACCGTCTTACTTATAGGCCTACATTCCATTATTCTAACTTTATCTCCAGTCTTTGCGTTTATGCATGGAGGGTTGTGGGCCGGTATTCTACTGTGTCTACGTTCATACCTCATGTATTTAGGTACGTAGTGAAGGTAGTCTCGGCGGACGATGACCGTTTTATCCATCTTATCGCTTACCACGACTCCTTCAAGTACTTTACCTCTCACAGAGAGTTTTCCATGGAAGGGACAGTTAACGTCGTCGCAGCTCGCTTTAGGCTTCTTTAAAGTTATAGCGGGCATTTACCATCGCCTCCTTAGCCTTCTTTTAATTCTGTCTTCAGGTCTTCCCACCAACATGTTACCGTTTATCTCTAGGACTGCCCCATCAGGTAGGGTAACATGGAATACGGTTCCTCTCTTGACTATCATCCTTCTTTTCACACCATCATCGATCGTTACGGTTTCTTTAGTCTCGTCGATTATCGTTCCAGATAGATTTAGATAGGTTGGATTTCGGCTTTTAACTATTACAGCCTTTTTTCCGACCAACACGTCTTGAAGAACAGTGTTTAAACATCTCATCTTTTTCGCTTCTCCTCGCTCTGAACGGTTAAGATCCGGGCTATAGCTCTCTTTAGCTCTCGTATTCTCATAGTATTTTCTAAAGATCCCCCGGCCTTCACCATTGTGAGCACTCTAGCTAATTCGGCTTTAAGCTCAACTAACTTCTGCTCACGTTCTTCAGGGCTCATCGAGCGTATTTCTTTCATTCTGAGTATAGGCAACCTACTCCTCACCCTCCTCTATCTGCTCCTCTGTAGAGGCTTCTTCCTCGACCTCTTTAGCGATTATCTCGATCCTGTCCGGTAACACAGCGTCAGGAGGCAGGATACTCACTTTAACTCCAAATATACCTTGTTTAAGCTGCGTGGAAACACTTGCTCTTTTTAAGTATTTGATCGCTGGCTCTCCACTTTTTGGAAGATATCCTGCCCTAAACTTCTCGCTTCTAGCCCTATCCGTCCGTAGTTTACCGCTAATTATTATCTCGGCTCCTAACGCCCCCGCCCTCATAATCTGGTTTAAAGCCCAGAAGCCTGCACGCCTAAAGTGTACACCTCTCCTTAAAGCAGCAGCTACTCTAGAAGCCATAATATATGGGTTTAGTTCTGGAAACTCTATTTCAGCCACCGATATCTGGGGATTTGGGACCCCAAACTTTTCCTCTAAGTTCTTCGACAGTATCTTTACCATGGTTCCCCCTCGACCTATCACTATCCCTGGCCTCATCGCGTAGATAACTATGTGAGTCCCTAGTGGAGTGCTCGTTATGTCCACTCCACCGTAGCCGGCTCTCTCAAGCTCCTTTCTAAAATATTCGTCTATCTGAGTCTTTTTTATCGTCTCCTTAATGAAGTGAGCTACAGTTGACATATTCTCTAACCTCTCGGACCTAAGACAAGCTCTATATGACAAAGGGTGTCAAAGTAAGGAGAGCTACGGCCAAAAGCTCTCGGAATAAACTTTTTCCTTTTAATTCCGGGATAAGCTGAAGCGTGAATTATGTAGAGGCCCTCGGTATCTAGACCCTTATACTCGGCGTTAGCTTCAGCGTTTTCAAGAACTTTTAAAATCTCTTTCGCCGCCTTCACTGGGTAGCGACCTGCATAAAACTTCTGTAAGCCTCTCTGGTGGGCAACCTTCTTTTTATACCTTCTGAAAGGGACAGGAGCCTTTTTAAGAATAACTTTTTGCAAGAAGTCTTTAGCTACCTCAAGCTTCATACCCTTTATAGTTTTACATATCTCCCTCGCGGCTTTATGGGATATACTAACCTCTCGGCCACTGGCCTTAACCATGGTGTATGGGTCTATATCTGTGATCGAGTACCCCCACTCAGGCATCGCACATTCCCTTTTTCTACTGTGCTTTTGAAAAAGGAAAAGCTGATTAATAAATACTTTTGCTTCTTTAAGCCTTTGACTTAAATAATTGGAGTGAGGCTGTAGACTGTTAAGGATTGATGAGTTCGTTAAGAAACCTAAGACTTTTCATCGCGTCTTCGATGTTGAGGTTCTCGACTATCACCCAGCCTCTAAACTTAAACCTATTCAGAAGATCCATCACCTTCTCCCAGTTAACGGTTCCTTCGCCCACGGGTAAATGCCTGTCGAAATCCCCCACGTTATCATGAGCATGAATGTAACCGATTCTATCGTGAAGCTTTTCGACGAAGCATTCCACTCCCTCGAAAAGGTTTGCATGTCCTGTATCCAAGCAGAGCCCTATCCTATCGTCTACCTTTTCTAGGAATGTTTCCGTGCTTCTCAAGTCGCTTAGCAGAGAGTTTTTTCCCGGTAGATTTTCGAGGTAAAGGCGGATACCATAATCCTCAGCGATCTTAAAGAGAGAGTCGATCGTCTTCAGAGAAGTGTTTTGAGCCAATTCCGGAAAATATTTAGTGAAAGGGCTGTAATGACCTGGATGTAAGATCCAAGCTTCCGCACCGATTTTATAGGCTGCTTTAAGAGACCTAGTTAAAACTTTTAGGAATGCCTCGTTTAGTATGGGCTCTGGCTCCGCGATGTTTAGGTTTGAGAAGGGGGCGTGTACAGAGAATGATCTGTCGTCTATTCTTGATAAACCTTCAACCTGTTCAGAGGAAAGTTTGTTGAAACCTTCGTCTAGGATCTCCCATCGGTCTATTTCGTCGTTCGATTCGATTATCTCAGCCAAGTCGACTTTCTTCTTCTTATACACTATCAGAGTTGAGACACCGAGCTTCATACTCGAAACCTCCGTAAACTTTCAATCGAACGGATAAATTAATTTAAGAAGGTTTATTAGACATGATGTAAAGCCTTGAATAAAATATAACTATGACCGGGGTTCAAATTTATAGTCAGGATGGTCGGTTCGTATGTTTAAGGTTGCGATTTCAGATGCAAAACTGCTTAAAGATATAGTCGTCGCGATAGCTACTTTAATAGACGAGGGTACATTTGAGCTTACACCTGAAGGAATAAACCTAAGAGAAATGGATCCCTCTAGAGTGGCTATGGTGGACTTCCACTGGTCGAAGTCTATTTTCGACGAATATGTATGCTCTCAGCCGACGAAGATCTGTATAAATATAACTGAGATGTTGAAGCTGCTAAAAAGGGCGGGGAAAGGGGACTCTGTAGAGTTAACGTTGGACGAGGAGAAAGGAAGGGTAAACATAAAGTTGAGAGGGAAATACGTTAGGACGTTCAGTATGCCCACTCTTGAGGCCGCTGTAGAGGAGGTCCCGACACCGAATATCACGTTTAACGTTAAGGCGAAGATCACCACAGATGGAATTAAGGAGGCTATAGAAGACGCAACGCTCGTAAGCGACCATGTGAGTATAGAGGCGAGTGAAGAGGAGCTTATAATGAGGGCTGAGGGTGACATAATGGGTGCAACCATCGAGATGAGGAAAGGGGAGGGAGCCCTTCTAGACCTTGAGGTTAAGGAGCCCTCGAAGGCTACTTTCAGCTTAACTTACCTCTCAGATATAATCAAGGCTGCCTCATCGACTTCTGAGATATCTACAATCGAATTCTCGACCGATATGCCCATAAAGATAGACTTCCCGATCAGAGAAGGAAAGTTAACCTACTTTTTAGCGCCTAGAATCGAGGCCTAATCAGAAAGGGAGGGGGAGCGGCTTAGAGGTTAAAGAAGCGCTAAATTATCCGTTTAGGGTTAAGTATCCTTTCAGCAGAGAAGCCACAGAATATGTGAAGAATCTACGGTTCAACGTTCAAGACCTAAAGAGAGAGGAGTATAAAGCGATCTTAGACCGAGCTGAAGAAAGAGTTAAGGAGGCATTGCTAGGCAGAAGAGAGGTCAGGAGTCCTTTTAGAGAGGAGATTGAAATTCTATCTTTCCCCGTTTCTATAATTATGGTCTCCGCTATGAATAATCAGGTGGTTAAAAGGAGGTTTGCAGATTTTGAAGCGAAGAGGATAACAGAATGGCTGAGAGAAGAGAACTGTGAGAACCTAATTAAAGTAGCGAAAAATTTTAATTGGCGCATTAGAGCTCTGAGAGGAGAAACTTTTGCCCTGCATTTCGTGGACTACCTAAAGAATGCGGTCAACTTTAACGAAGCAAAATGGAAGCTCGTGAACCGCACTTTATCGAATGGGGAGGTCAGACTCTCAAGAAGCGATGTTGCTAGACTGCTAGAGGAGGAAGTTAGGAGATATATAGAAAACAAGCTAGACGTAAAGTTGGATATAGAATTACCTGAAGCCTTGAACGAGAGAGTGGAGAATCTAACCAAAATAGCCTCTAAGGAGGTTAAGAGGTTTAAGCTCGAAGAGGTCCCGAAAGAGCTTAACCAAGAAGCGTTTCCTCCTTGCATAAAGAGGCTCTATGAGGCCGTTACTAAGGGACTAAGGGTATCCCATATCGGCAGATTCACCTTAACGTCTTTTCTTTTAAATATAGGTCTAAAGCCGGAGGAAATAATCACCCTCTTCACTTCTTCATCAGATTTTAATGAGAGAATGACTAGGTATCAGGTTGAACATATAGCCGGAGTCCGTGGCTCCAAAACCCGCTATACAAGCCCAAAATGTTCCACCCTACAGACTCATAGGCTATGCATCGGTAAAGACGAACTCTGCAACAGAGTGCGTCATCCTCTAACCTATTACCGCATAAAGTATAGGATGCTAAAGAAAGAGGCGAAACGAAAATAACACTTCTCGAACATTTCTAATATAGGAAGGGATTTAAGTCTATAGTCGTCTAATCGTTGATCTGAAATCGCTTAAACGTGGAAGTTTAGTTCATGTCTGTAATACATTCCCTTACGGGAAAGGAGAAAGCATTCATCAAAAGTTATTTCGCTAAATATTATAAAGAGAACTCCTCCCAGATTTCTCCTCCAAAGGGAATGGGGGAGAGAGAGTTTGGATTCTCACTGTTCAATGAAGTAGTGATGGTTCGTCATATAGGTTTCCGAAGGGTTGAAGAATTAAGAAACTTTCTTGTGAGTAAGGCGCCAAAGGACGTTTACTACTCATGTGCATACTACGAAAGGCCGACTGAGGAGATGGAGAATAAGGGTTGGCTAGGCGCTGACCTGATATTCGATATAGACGCCGATCATATATCGACTCCATGCGAAAAGAAGCATGACCTATGGATATGTAAAGATTGTGGACATGCAGGTAGAGGAATAGCGCCGAACATTTGCCCAGTTTGCGGAAGTACTAAACTGAGCTCTAGCTCTTGGCCGTGCGAAATCTGTTTAGAATCTGCAAAAAGGGAACTTATCAAGCTCGCAGACTTCATGATGGACGACTTCGGTTTTTCTCCAGACGAATTGAAGATCTATTTTTCGGGACATAGAGGTTACCATCTTCATGTCGAAAGTGAAGTTATAAAGGAGATCGGGCAGAACGAACGAAAAGAGATAGTAGATTACCTGCAGGCCGTAGGTATAGACCTTAAGTATCATCCTTTCTTTCATGGTGGAAGCTTGGACGAGGAAGGATGGAGAGGTAGAATAGCAAGGGCGGTCTACGAGTTCATGTTAAGACCAACCTTAACTCAAGACTTAGCTCGACTAGGTCTAAATAAAAAAGCTATCTCTAGCATCGCAGAAAACAGAGATAAGATAATAGAGAACTGGAGGGAACGCGGACCTTGGAGCATCATCAGAGGCGTAGGTTTTAGTACATGGGAAAAGATTGCTTATTTCAGTTTGAAGAGCCAAGCGGCAAACGTCGATTCTGTAGTTACGACGGATATACACCGCCTAATAAGGATGGGGGGAACACTGCATGGGAAGACAGGTTTTAGGAAGACAGAGGTCCCTCTAATGAGCATAGAGAGTTTTAACCCCTTCGATGACGCTATAGCCTTTAAAGAGGATTCTGTAAGAATCTATGTTCTGGAGAGCCCGGAGTTCGTTTTAAAAGGAGAGTCTTATGGACCCTATAGAAACTGCAGGATCGAGGTGCCTACAGCTGTAGCAATCTTACTCTTATGTAAGGGGCTTGCGAGGCTAGAAGGCTAAGATGGAATATAAAGAGCTATATGAAGCGTGGAGAAGAGAATTAAGTAGCGATAGACTGCAGGTCTTGCCTAAAAGATTCTATCTCGAATTAGCTCAGTACGTAAGAAGGATTCTAAACAGCATGAGAATGCTCGACGAGGGCACAGAGAAAGCTAAGCTACTCAAAAGAGAAAGGAGAAACGTTCAGGAGATGATCAAGGAACTCCTGAATTCAAGGTTTAATAAATTATTGGAGGAGATCTTTTACGGTAAACCCATAGACGAAGAAGCGTTAACACAGGAGGAAAGAAAGCTCTACTCTAAGATCGACTCCCTAAAGGAAGTTGTAGACAAATTTATCAAAGACCTTCTCGAAGGAAGATGTGAAATAGAGGAAAAACTTAAAGAAAGAAAGTATATATTGATCCGTTTCATTAAGGATGTCCCGGCGATCGTTGGGTCAGACATGAAGACGTATGGCCCGTTTAAACCTGAGGATCTAGCTACTCTACCGGTAGATAATGCCAAAATCCTTATAAAACAAGGTGCAGCAGTCGAGGTTGAAACGAGATGAAGGTTCCAAAAATAATTAGAACCT
>CAZVJZ010000015.1:0-5649 GCA_964627655.1 uncultured Candidatus Bathyarchaeia archaeon | reverse complement strand
GAAAAGGGGTTATGGAGGACAGAAATATCCGCTTCAGAGAAGGTTTGCAAAAACCACCAAGAAACAAACCTTTAAACTCCAATGTAAGGTATGCAGCCACATACTTCATAGAGAGGGAATAAGACTAAGAAAAGTAGTTTTCCAGTAGGTGGGTTCGATTGAGTAAGTGGGAGAGCATTATCCCTCGTCCCAGGAGTAAATTTCTCAGGGTAAAGTGTCCGGACTGTGGGAACGAGCAGATAATCTTCGACCACGCCACAACGGTCGTTCATTGTCATATATGCGGAGCCGTTTTAGCCGAGCCCAGTGGCGGTAAGGCCATACTTAAGGGAGAAGTAGTAGAGGTACTAGAGTAGCGGTTCCATCTAATTTTTATATTCCCCTCTAATTTTAATAGTAGAAGCACATTAAGCTAACTTAAGGTTTGCAGGTGGTGTAAGGCTATCTCGACGGCGAGTGATGAGTTTCCAGAAGTCGGTGACCTAGTTATCGCAACCGTAGATAGGATCACTGAGTATGGCGCTTACGTTGTATTAGACGAGTACAATAAAGAAGGCTTTCTACATATATCTGAGATTTCGTCTTCATGGATTAGAAACATTAAGGATTATGTCCGTGAAGGGCAGAAGCTAGTCTTAAAGGTACTCAGAGTGAATCGGGAGAGAGGACAGATCGACCTCTCTCTAAGGAGAGTCTCGAAAAGAGAGAAGCGAGAGAAGCTCCTAGCTTGGAACTTAGATAAGAAAGCGGAGAGTATACTCAGAAGCATTTCAGAGAGAGCAAAGATAAGTCTCGACAAGGTCAGAGAAGTCGTTGAGAGACCTATAGTAGGAAAGTATGGAAACCTGTACGCTGGGTTCGAAGAGGTCGCTAGAAGCGGACGTATAGTCTTACAGAAGCTCGAGATCCCAGAAGAACTCCAAGAACTAATCTTGGAGATCGTAAAGGAGAAAGTTAAGCTGCCCTCTGTTAAAATCACAGGAATACTAGAACTTCAAAGCCTAAAGCCTGATGGAGTTCTTGGTATCCGTAAAGCTTTACTCGCCGCCAAGAACGTAAAGAGTAAAAACGCGAAAGTCGATATATATGTCGTTTCTCCTCCAAGGTATCGAGTGGAGGTTAATGCGAGAGATTATCGTACAGCAGAAAAGGTGTTAAAGGAGTCTGTGGAAACAGCTTTGGAGACCATTAGAAGGGAGGGGGGCATAGGCACATTTAAAAGGGAGAAGTGATGGTCTGGTTAATGAGGAAATGTGTAGAGTGTGGAAGATATACGCTTAATACGGATAGATGCCCCATATGTGGAGGGGAAGTTCGTATACCTCATCCACCTAAATTCTCTCCGGACGATAGATATCTTAAGTATAGGTTGGCGATGAAAGATTGGAAGAAACGATAATAAAAGAGTTTGAGAACCCAGGGTTAAAGGATCCTATCCTTATAGAAGGGTTTCCAGGTTTAGGCGAAGTTGGCAGAATAGCCGTGCAATTCTTAATTAAAAAATTGAAGGCTAAGAAGCTGGCGGAGTTGTATTCGCCTCATTTTCCTCATTATGTGTTAGTGGACGATAACGGTGTAGCACGTTTACTTTCTGGACGATTCTTCTTCTGGAAGGATAAGGAAGGTAGACACGACATTATACTTCTGACCGGAGATAGTCAAGCCCAAACAATCGACGGACAGTATGAGGTCACAGACAAAATAATAGAGTTCGCTAAGTCTAAGGGAGTCAAGCTAGCCATATCTCTAGGTGGATATAGGGCCGAGAGTAAAGAAGGCCCAGAGGTGATAGCTATCTCTTCCTCACCTTCGATCCTGGAACTTGCATATAAAGCAGGGGCGAAGGCTAGCCCTGAAGGCAATCCTGTAGTCGGGATGGCCGGGCTATTAGTGGGACTAGCGAAGTTTAAGGGAATAGAGGCCCTCTGTATCCTAGCAAAGACTAAAGGCTATTTACCAGACCCGGAAGCTTCTAAGAAATCTCTTAGAGTTCTTGCAAATCTTCTTAAAATTCAGGTGGACTTAAGCGATCTAGATCAAGAGATCGAGAAGGCTAAGAAGATAATGGAGAAACTAAAAACGCTTAATGAACATAGAGACAAATTTATAGAGAGCCTAAAAAGAAGCGAGAGAGAAAGGATGACTTACATAAGCTAACAGAGGGGGCTTCAAGACCCCCTTTTAAGTTCAAGTCACTCCAGAGAGAGTAGATATTGGGCGTATTGCTTTGCGTTCATAAGTCTTTTAAGCTCTTCGTCGAGGTTTTTTGGTTTAATTTTAGCTATCCATCCAGCGTTGTAAGGGTCGGAATTTAAAATTTCTGGCTTATCTATCAGCTCCTCGTTCACTTCTATTACGACCCCCGAAATCGGAGAGAAAATGTCAGAAACCGCCTTCACAGACTCTACCGTGCCAAGCATCCCTTCCTGTTGCACCTCGGTTCCCACCTCTGGAAGCTCCACAAAAACTATTTCGTGAAGACTTTTCTGAGCATAGTCTGTTATTCCCATAACTCCATAGTCCTTCTCTACACGGAGCCATTCATGCTCCTTCGTGTAATAAAGCGATTCAGGAATTAGATATCTCCCAGTGGACATTCAAATCACCAGATAAAGATTCTGCGATTCTTCTCCATAAATTTTAAGGATCAGTTGAAACTTAAAACGGATTAGACTAAGTCAAACAGAATCCCAAAAATTTAAAGTCTCTGGGCGGTTAATATTAAGAACGTTAGGGAATGAAGGGGAACATATTACAAGAATGCATTAAATTTGCTTTGGAGAACGGCTATCAGATAACAGACGACGCCTTTAAGCTTTTAGTCGAATTATCGAAGACAGGAGATCCTCTAGAAGTCTTGAGAAAAGCGATAATTAACATGAGAGACTTTAGAGCGGAGACCTTCATAATCGGAAGAGAAACGATCGAGAAGCTCATCGAAAAATCGAGTGCTCTTAAGTCTGAGACTTTAACCGTTGAAAAGTTCGAGAAAGACGTCTACTTTCACGCTGAAGAAGTTCAGCCTAAAATAGAGGTCTTAGAAGACCCTACCGGAAAGATTAAGACCTCTGGAACGGTCGAGGATTACGTGAGATATTTTATAAGTAGATTCAGGAAGATTGAGAGGATCTTAAGGTCTAGATCTGATTTTAAAGACGCTATCCCCGTTTCAGAAGCTCTTAAGCTGCCCGTTAAAAGTAGAGTGAAGGCCATAGGTATGATTTCAGACAAGAAAGGAAAGAAGAGTCGTATAGACCTAGTGGTTGAGGATTTAAAGAATGAAGTCAAGATAATCGTTACACCGAACTCTAGGAGAGAAATTCTAGAAAAGGCTGAGAAGGTCATGCTAGATCAGGTCATAGGCTTTGAAGCCGTAAAGCTCGGCAAGGATTTTTTTAAGGTTGAGGATATAATTTTTCCAGAGTTACCAAACCGGAGACCAAACTCTTCAGACGACGAAGTCTATGTAGTTTTAATGTCAGACCTACATGTAGGAAGCAAAGAGTTTATGGAAAGAGAGTTTAACGAGTTCCTTTCTTGGCTTAATTTAAAATGGGGAAACGATCTCTCTAAAGAAGTAGCCCGTAAGGTAAAATACCTAGTAATCGCCGGCGACCTTATAGACGGCGTGGGGGTCTACCCAAACCAAGAAAAAGACCTAGAGATACCCGACATATACGACCAGTACGAGGAAGTCGCTAGACTGCTGAGTAAAGTTCCGAAACATATCCCGATAATCGTAATTCCAGGCAATCATGATGCGTCTAGGAAGTCTCTTCCCCAACCGGCTATCCCGAGAGAATACGCAGCGAAGCTTTACGAACTCGAGAACCTCTATTCCCTTGGGAACCCATCGATTGTAAGGCTACATGGCGTAGAGTTTTTAATATATCACGGTAGAAGCCTAGACGACGTCCTGTCTTCTGTACCGAAGATGAGCTTTTCCCGGCCTGAACAGGCTATGAAGCTACTTCTGCAAGCTAGACACTTAGCACCTATTTATGGAGGAAAAACTCCGATAGCACCTGAAGAGGTCGACCATCTAGTTATAGAGAGGATACCCGACGTTTTTCACGCAGGACACGTCCACGTTAACGGGTTTTGTAGATATAGAGGGACGCTTATAATCAATTCGGGAACTTGGCAAAGGCAGACCGAGTACCAGAAGATGATGGGGTTAAACCCCACTCCAGGAATAGTGACTCTACTGAATTTAAAAACCTTCCAGACTATAACTATGAATTTCAGTAAAGCTAGTTAATTCGCTCTCGACGCTTTTTAGATGGACTGCAGATTTCCTCTAACCTTAAGTTAAGTATACCCTTTAGCCGGCCATCTCCAGAGAATACCTCGTATACCAAGTTTGGCTCCACGGCCAATTTAATCTTCTTCGACCTCCCATATCTACCGAAGCTTGTAACTCTAGCGTTCAGTAGACCTAGAGAGTCGAGCTCATTTATAAGACCGCTTACCCTCCGTTGAGTAAGAGGAAAAGTGGACAATAGCGAGCATAGATGCTTGTAGACATCGTATATATCCCCTGTGATCGAATATTCAAAAGACGACCGCTCTAAAAAGTATAGGCTACACATTATGAGCTTCGAGTGAAGGGGAAGATTATTCATAGCTTCTATTACACGATCGTACTCTATTCTTCTTTCCGCTTCTCTAACATGACGCTCACAGATCTTGTTTGAACCTTCTCTTTCAGCTAATTCGCCTGCTATACGAAGCAGGTCTAAAGCTCTTCTAGCATCGCCATGCTCTGAAGCCGCTAAGGCAGAGCAGAGGTTTATGGTTCCTTCATTTACCACTCCTTCATTGAAAGCTAATTTTGCCCTCTGCCAAAGGATATCTCTTAACTCAGAGGCGTTATAAGGTCTAAAAACGATTTCTTCCTCGCTAAGGGAACTTAAGACTTTTGGCTCTAAAAACTCTTTAAACTTAAGGTTATTTGAGATCCCGATTAACGAGACTTTGCTATGCTTCAAGATCTCGTTTATTCTAGTTAAGTTATACAGTATTTCGTCTCCGCTATCCTTGATCAGAGCGTCTACTTCGTCAAGCACGATTATGAACAGAGACCTAGACTCATCCACGTACCTGTAAAACCTCTCAAACAACTCTCCGATAGACAACCCTGTAAAGGGAACTTTAAAGCCTAAACCGCTACAAATCGTAGAATAGACTCTATACTCAGAACCGACAAGCCTACAATTAACATAGAATGTTTTTAATGGAGAAAAAATATTTCCAGCCATCTCCTTCAATATACTTAGGACGTATCTAACCACGGCAGTTTTTCCCGTACCTGTCTTTCCATAAATGAATAGGTTAGAAGGCAGATATTCGTGAGATAAAGCCTCTCTATTTTTAAATAAGGAAGGTTTCTCAAGAAACTTCTGAAATATATTTTCTAACGTACTTTTAACATTCACTGTGCTCATAGTTAGATGCTCCAATTATTCTGGGAAACTATAGTGAAAGTAAACTGTAAATAAGGAGTCTCGTATACAAAAGTGAATAATGAATAAAAAAACTTTGAGACACACCCCTATATTTCCACTGGAAAATACTCCATTCTTTTAGAGTCAGAGCTATTGTTTCTTTAACTAAAAGAAAATACTCCGATAGGTTGTTGATTAAAGG
>CAZVJZ010000014.1:0-18506 GCA_964627655.1 uncultured Candidatus Bathyarchaeia archaeon | reverse complement strand
TGGCCACTCCAGTCTTCACCACGAAAAACCTCACTTTAGAACAGATCGAAAAAGCCTTCGACGACTTAATATCTTTATGCATGACCCAAGAGAGCTTCCAACTTCTAAGTAAAGAAATTTAAAAACTAAGAGTTTGCTATCTCTTCAACGCGCCCGCTACCAACCCTCTCACTAGATACTTTTGGAAGAAGACCACGAATATCATTGCTGGAAGCACCGCGAGCATAGCCGCGGCACATAGTTTAGGCCACTCTATGAAGGCGTCGGTTACGAAGTCGTAGACACCTGCTGAAACTACTCGTGAAACGGGAGTCATCGAGAGTGTAATAGCAAATAACAGCTCGTTCCAAGAGAAGAGAAAGGTTAAAACCGCTACAGCCCCTATCCCTGGACCGATTAATGGGAGGATAATCTTTCTGAATGCTTGAAACGTGGAGCACCCGTCTACTAAAGCCGCGTCATCAAAGTCTCGGGGTATGGCATCGTAGAAACCTTTTAACAGCCAGATAGTGAATGGTAGGTTCATGTAGATGTTAGTTAGGATCAAAGCTTGTAGGGTGTCTATGAGCTGCAACGAGGAGGCTACGATGAACCAAGGTATCAGTAGCGAAACAGGCGGTAATAGACGTGAAGCAAGCACTGCAAACATACCTATCTTTCCGCCTTTAAACTTGAATCTACTGAAAGCGTAGGAGGAGATAGACGCTAGAATTATCACTACGGCTGTTGTAGTTCCAGCTACTATTATGGAATTCATAATATACTGAGAGAATGGCGATTCTCCGAATAAGGCATAGATATAGGGTTTTATGGTGGGTTTCTGAGGTATCCAAGTAATATATGGGAGATAAACCTCCTCATCGGTTTTTATCGAAGTCACGAAGATGAAGACTATTGGAAGTAAAGCGATTACCACCCATAAGAGAAGGATCACTGTAGAGACGAACGCTTTTGAGGAGACCCATTTTACTAAGCTAGACTTCTTTTCAACCATTTACGACACCCTACGTTAGAGACTCTACCTTAACGAATTTGATCTCTATCAAACTCATAACTACGACTATGAACAGTAGGAGTACACCTAAAGTCGCTCCGTAACCGAGGTTCATGAACCAGAAGGCCACCTTATATAGATAGAGGGCGAAAACGGTCGTAGCTTCTCCTGGACCACCGCCTGTTAAGGCTAACGGTAGACTCACCGTCCTTATGGAGAATATAGAGATCATGAGAAGCGCTAAGAGTAAAGGAGATTTCAAGTTGGGTATAGTGATATATCTAAACCGCTCGTAGGAGCCTGCGCCGTCAACCTTCGCGGACTCATAGAGCTCTGCTGGTATGGCTTGAAGACCTGCCAGAAAGACCATAGCCGCAAACGGGATACGCATCCAAGCGTCAGAGAAGATCAACACTAAGAAGGCTATTTTCTCGTCGAAGAGCCAGCCGATAGGAGCATGAATCAGGCCCAGCCTCATCAATATATCATTTGCTGCTCCGTGAGTATCGTTGAAAAACCACTTAAAAGCCGTCGCAACGACCGCATATGGGACCGCCCAAGGAAGCACTACGGCAGCTTGAAGATACTTCCTTAACGGGGACTCATTTAAGCATAGGGCTAAAGCTAATCCCATAAGTATCGAAATACAAGTGGTGGATCCCGTATAGATCGCGGAGCGCAGTAAGCTTCGAGGTATAAACTCATCATGAAAGAGGGCGACATAGTTACTTAAACCTACAAAAACACTGACTCCCTTGATATGGAAAAAGCTATCAAAAAATAGGCGGAAAGCGGGATATAAACAAACTCCCGCTAAGACGACTAGCGATGGTAAAACCCAGAGGTAAGGCGCTAGACTTTTTACCCGCAACCTCTTACACCTTGAATATTCCGTCTATGAACTTCTGGATCTTCTCTAAAGTCTTCTTCGGATCAGCCTTCCCTAGCACCACAGCACCGAGGTAACCGGCGGAGTAATGAGCTATGTCGGCACATCTAGGCAGCGCTTCTATCACTCCATATTTGAAAGAGTAGTCTAAGAAGGTCTTAACTATCGGGAAAGTCTTCTGAACATCAGGGTCTTCATAGATGTGCATTATGTATCCGAAGTTGTTTTCGATACAAGTTTCTATCCATTGACCCTGATAGCTCCTATACAGGTCACACCACATCTTCGCTGCATATTTCTGCCATTTCGGGGCAAAAGCGTTTACACCCCAAGCATCTAAGTCAAGTATCGAGGCGTGCTTCCCTTCAGGAGTCCCCATATAGCCTCCAGATTTGGGCCATGGAAAGATTCCAACCTTATCTTCTCCGAACGTAGAAACTGCTCTCGGCCAGTTCCATGACCATCCACCTAGCATCGCAGCTTTTCCCATAAGGAACTGGTCTAGCGCTGGTTTATCTCCGTATGTGGTTATTCCAGGTGAGGCTACCTTATGTTTGTTAACTAGGTCTGCTAGGAACGTTAATGCGTTAAGAGCTTCTGGTGTGTTTAGGTTTGGATATTCTAGTTTAGGATCTAGTATACGGGCGCCTTGAGAGTATATCCAGCTCCAAAAGTTTTCGAAGAGTATTCTTGGGTCTTCAGAGCTGAAGGCTTGCACCCAACCCCAGACGTCGATGTTTCCATCTTTATCGGTGTCTAGGGTCAAGTTTTTCCCTATCTCTACTAGGTCCTCCCAAGTTTTAGGAGGCTCCCCGATGCCTTGCTCCTCGAACAAATCTTTTCTATAGAAGCACATCATCCCTTTACCTATTCCTGGAACGACATAATAGTGTCCCTTGACTTTACATGCAGAGAGCACTTCGGGATGATAAACTTTCTCTAGTTTAGAGTCGAAGAGGTCGTCTAAAGGTTCAAGCCAACCAGCTATAGCGTAGTCCCATATGAACATTCTGTCTACGTATAGCACTTCAGGGCTTCCAACCTTAGCGGACAAGAAGGTCACTTGCTTAGGATGAAGAACAGCAGCTGACGTCTCCACTACGATGGGTTTTATACCCGTTAGGTACTCGTAGATCGCAGCGTTCATCTCCGTTGCAGGATCGTCTTTCAGGGCACCAGCGTTGATGAACTTGAAGGACGAAGCATGTTTGGCCACCTCTTTATATCCTTCTGGCGGTATCCACCGGACTGGAGGATGATATTTACGGAGTTTATCCTTAAACGTGTCTTTCGTTACCTTTGAAACCAAGCTCTCATAGTCACTACCTGTTATATCCCAAGGTTTTCCTTCGTATATTCGGTGATAGAGATCTTTCGAGAAGTTCACTTCCACGGTCGGGGTAGGTGAGGGTGTAGGTTTAGGCGTAGCTGTAGGTTTTGGTGTTGCTGTAGGCGCTGGTGTGGCTGTAGGTTTCGGCGTAGGAGCAGGCGTAGCGGTCGGTTTGGGTGTAGGAGCTGGCGGGGCAGGCCTAGTCAAGTAGTATGCTGCTCCGCCTATGACGGCGGCTGCGGCAGCGGCGCCAGCAACAGCGATATACTTACGGCGACTAACCTTCTCTGCCATCGAAATCCCCAATTAGTTATACACATTTTTAAAACTTATAAATTTTTAACCTTAAAATGAGTAATATATCACGAAGAATCTCTGCTTCTTAACTATTTCTAGGAAAAAGACCTTCATTAATCCTAGACAGTAAATATCTTCAACGGAGCGTGAAGGTTGTGAATGGGAAACTAAGAGGCGTCTTCACTTTCCTTATAACGCCGTTTGAGAAGGCGGACTTCATGAAATTCGACGAAGATGGGTTGAGGCAGAACGTTAGGTATCTCAGAGATAAAGGTGTACACGTCCTTGTCCCGTGCGGTGGCACAGGCGAGATATACTCTTTAACCGCCGAGGAATGTAAGAGGATTATCGAGATAGTGTCGGAAGAGAGGGGGAAATCCGCTCTAGTGCCAGGAACACCTACAGGAATAAAGTCTGCCGTCGAGGTAGCTAAGCATGCAGAGGATTTCGAAGCAGATGCTGTGTTAGTGTTCCCACCACATTACATATCGGAAGGAAGATTATATAGGTACTATAGGAAGATAGCAGACTCAACTGATATCAACTTAATGCCTTTCATTTTAGGAGGCCTAGAAAAGGCTTTGCTCAAGAATCCGGAATTCGTGAACAAGATCTTGGAGATCGAACAAGTCTCAGCCTTCAAGTATGAAAGTACCGACCTATGGACTCTAGGTAAATTGATGAATCTCGCAGAGAGGAAAGTAAACTGGATCTGCGGCCCAAACTTCTTGGCAAGAGTCTCTGAATGCTATTTCAGACTGGGAGCTTCAGGGTTCACAGACGGAATATCGAACTTCGCCCCACAGCTGCCGATAAGACTTTATGAATGCGCTATAAACGGCAGGTGGGACGAGTTTAAAGAGGTCGAGGACAAGCTAGCTAAACTCACAGACTTGAGAAGTAAGGTTGGGTCTGTGGCTTTCGTTAAGGCAGCGTTAGACCTAATCGGACTTTCCGGAGGAGCTGTTAGACCTCCGCTTACACAGGCAAGCGAGGAGGAGATAAGCGAGATAAAGAATCTATTGTCGGAGTTAGGGATCCTATAACCGTTAAGCAGCGCCTTCTAAGCTTTTCCCTCAATATCTGATCCCCTTTTTTGAGATATATTCGTACACTTTTCTCGCGGTTTCTTCCATACCGAAGGCCTTAAAGAACGTTAAGGCTTCAGCATATGCTCTAGATTTAATTGCTAATTTGGTGTCTTCACGAATATGCTCTAGATCTCTAAAGAACACTTTTATGGCATACTTACTGTTTTTGTTGAAGACCTCAGCCTCTGATTCACCTTCTTCATGGTATTTGTCTATGACCCAATCATGGATCTTCCGGTAGAGGTTTGGTTCGAAGATTCTTAGAACATCCCATACTAGGAGCATCCAGAAGGTACCGACATTACCTTTAAGTATTTTTCCTTTCGGGAACTTTTCAGCGATCAACCAGATAGGAGTCCCTGTAATCCCATGTTGAACTATCCGCGTCTTGAAGCCTTCGGCTTCTATGGCGTCCGCTATCTCCACCGTCCTCTTTAGGTTTATTCTTAATTGAGGGATTATTCTTCCCTCAGTATCGACTGTAACTCCATGCTTCGTTCCATTAGCTATAGCTAAGAAGTGTATGTCTATGCCAGACTTCTTCAATTCTTTCAAGTAATGGAGGGCTTCAGCCACTTCAGTATACTCCTTTATTCCTATCTCACCTACCTCCCCCTCTCTGCCGTAAGGGAAGTTTCCGAGACGGTCTTTGATATATGCGTGGAGATAGATAGCGTTCTCGACTACGGCTTCAAGTTGATCTCTTAGGTTAGAGGCTTCACGATTAAATAGAAAGGAAGAGTCTACGGCGAAGCTCGTAAATCCCGCCTTAATGCGGGCGTCTATCTCCCTCTTCAAGTCTTTTAGCTCACTTTCCGTCCCTTTTTTAACGGTTAGGTGGTCGGCGTGTAAAACGTAGCCGTACCATCCGACCCTCTCGGCCGCTAACTTAACCCTTTCAGCGAACAGTCTTGGAGTTAGGCCTGTATATCCTCCGTTTAGGTTCATCTCTGAGAGAGCTAACTCCATTATGACTATCTGACCCGCATCTCTGCAAGCCTTAAGAATACCTTCGATAACCTCTAAGGTTACACGCGGATTGACTGCTAAAATGATGTTTTCGTACGGGCGAAGAGCCTCGAACACTATTCCTCCGGGAAGAGGGTTGCGGGGCTCTTCGAAGAACTTTAGATAACTTTCCTTCAATCTATTCAATCTCCTATATTGCTAGTTCTTCTGCCAAACGTAGCAGTTCAGTATTGAGCGGTTTCTCCTTTTTGACGACATACTCTATATCGTTAAACACCATATTTTCGTCTCGCAGTCCTACAACCCCGCTTTTCTCACTTTCTAGAAACATGTCAATAGCATATGAACCGAAGAGGCTGGCGATGAGTCTGCTCCTAGCAGTGGGCGATCCTCCTCTCTGAATATGACCTAGGATGGTTAACCTCGTTTCGAATCCGGTTCTCTCGCTGATAGCGTCCCTGATCTTTGCTGAGTCGCCGAAACCTTCTGCAACGACTACTATACTGTACTCCTTCTCTTTCTTTCGGCTTCTAACAAGAGTTCGACATATAGAGTCCATATCCCGCTCTATTTCCGGTACTAGAATAACCTCCGCTCCGGCGGTCAATCCAACTTCTAGAGCGAGGAAACCTCTTTCTCTACCCATGACCTCGATAACGAATACTCTGCCATGAGACATAGCCGTATCTCGGATTTTATCTATCGCCTGAACGGCAGTGTTTACCGCCGTATCGAAACCTATGGTTGTATCGGTTCCCGCGACGTCGTTGTCTATAGTCGCTGGAATTCCGATTACTGGGATTCCGCTTGCTCTGTGAAGTTTTAAGGCGCCTTTAAAGGATCCGTCGCCGCCTATCACTAACAAAGCTTCTACCCGATTAGCTTTTAAGACTTCTGAAGCTTTCTCGACTCCTTCATCGGTCGCGAATTCTGGGCATCTCTCAGTTCGTAGAATAGTTCCCCCGAGATGGATTATGCCGCCGACCGTTCTGAGGCCTAACGGAATAGTCTCGTTGTTTAGTAAACCTGCATATCCTCTCTTAAAACCTAGAACTTCAAGGTTTTTAGGAACAGCAGTGCGGACTATAGCTCGTATGGCGGCGTTCATTCCAGGCGCGTCACCGCCGCTTGTAACAACTCCTATTTTTCTCTTTTTCACGGGTAACCTGCCTCCTGTGATGGAGGATCTATTAGACCGCCTAATCGGTTCGATTCTTCTTTGTATATTCTTATTCTTTCAGAGATTAGTCGAATCAGCTTTCGCCTTAAATCTTCTCCTTTCGCTTTTATCTTCGCGATTTCTTTAGCTAGCTCAGGATCTTCTATCACGTCTCTAATCCACGCTTCGAAGTCTCCTCTATGGAAGTGAAACTCTATGGACTCTAGCGGTAGTATAGCTAATTTCTCACAGAAATCGTTTAGACTGAAGGCTGAAAGATTCAAGGGTTTATCTAAATCCCGATAAAAGTGAAAGGCTTTTTCGAAGCTAGATCGCCTATCCGCAAACGAGTAGAGTTTCTTCAGGGTGGTCTTCAACTCCTTCTTAAGGGATTTAAGACCGAGGCTTAAGGATTCAAGGTCATGCTTAAACCTTTTCTCGTCTATCTCTCCAGAGGCATACATGACCCTTAACTTTGCGATAGTGGACTCGATAGTCGATATCACTCTCCTAAGTTCTTTTACCCTCATCATTAAACTCTTCATCGTCACGTCACTTTTCTCTATAAAACACTTTACGTCTAACTTGCTCCCAAGAGTTCTTGATAGATTCTTAGTGTGTCTCGACTAACCTTCTCCCAAGTAAACATGTTCAATACTCTTTCTCGAGCGTTTTTCCCGAACTTCATTCGCATTTCATCGTCTGAAAGCAGAAGGGAGGTAAATTTAGCTATATCACTCGGATCATAAGGATTGATGTGAAAGCCGCACTGCTTCTCACCGCTTGAAATCACCTGCTCCCTAAGCCCGCTGATCCCCCTAGCGCCGACTACGACCGGCTTTCCCATAGCCATGGCTTCTGTGCATACTATGCCGAAGGGCTCGTATTTCGATGGAAAAACGCAGACGTCTGAGGCGGCGTAATAGCCTATCTTCACATCTTCAGCCAAGAAGTCAAACTTAAGTATCACCTTATCTTCTAACCCCATCTTGGCTACGTCGTTCTTGAGAAGTTCCTGCTGGTCTCCCACTCCGACTATAACGAGCTTCGCGTTAGGAACATCCCTTAAGATGTGAGGCATAGCCTGCAAGAGCATGTCTGCGCCTTTAACCCAAGTGAGTCTACCGATGAATAGTATCATCAGCTCATCGTCCTTAACTCCTAGACCCTCCCTAATCTTCTTTCTCTCCTCTTCGGAGACAGCTTCTGGGAAATACTTCTCCACGTCTATTCCGTTATAGACAACCCGAATCTTCTTCTCTTCGTAGCCTAGATGCACGAGGTGGTCGCGCATGGCGTAGCTCACCGTAATTATTCTGTCTGCCTCTTCGGCTGCTATTCTCTCCAGCCTCTTTATAGTCTCGGAGCCTCCCCCGGTACGTCCTTCCTCGGTGCTATGTACATGGAAGACGAAGGGTTTTCCTGTTCCGTTACTTGCCAAGATGCCTCCTATGCTTCCAAGCCAGTCGTGAGACACGACGATGTCTACTTCCCTCTTCTCGAACCTTATCAGGTCGTTCACGAGCTTGCTGGCCGAGAGGACGTTGTAGAGAAAGACTTCACCGAAGAATCCTCTACCTTCCGGAGACCACTTCCTAACCTCCTCAGGAATGAACATCGGAAGAAGTAGCCCTATGTTTATATTGGCTACTATAGGGCGATGGACTTCGACCCCTTTATATATATCTCTGGTCGGAAGGTCGCCTTTATGCATCGAGAAAACCGTTACGTCATGTCCAGTCTTTATGAACTCCCTCGTGATGTAGCTCGCGTATGTTCCAAGACCTCCTACAACGAACGGTGGAAACTCGTAGACGAAAAACGCTATATTCATTTATTTCATTTTCTCCGTTTTACTCTGTATAACCCATACTTCGCAGAGGTGAGTTATAACGGTTATGAAAAATTAAACATTAAAGTTATTAGATGAAGAGTTTGAAAGAAAGGATGGGGAAGCAAGTTAGTTGGAGGTTGGTTAATGGAAGTATTGGAAGTAGACGGCCGTAAAGTCCGGCTTGTAAAAGGTGACATTACAGACCTCGACGTGGACGCTATAGTCAACGCGGCTAACTCCTCACTGAAGATGGGAGGGGGAGTAGCCGGCGCTATCCTAAGGAAAGGGGGTCATCAGATACAGGAGGAATGCGATAGAATAGGGCATTGCCCTGTAGGCTCAGCGGTGATAACCTCAGGAGGTAAGTTGAAGGCGAGATACGTCATCCACGCAGTAGGTCCGAGGTATGGTGAAGGAAACGAAGACGAAAAGTTAAGGAACGCTACACTTAGCAGCCTAAGACTCGCAGACGAGAAAAACCTATCCACGATAGCCTTTCCAGCTATCTCTACAGGGATCTTCGGTTTCCCCAAGGATAGATGCGCCGAGATCATGCTCTCAGAGACCATAAAGTACCTTAAAGGGAAGACAGGAATTAAGGAAGTGATCTTCTGTCTATACGACAAGAAAACCTTTGACATATTTGCCAGAACCTTAGAGGGGATAGCAAGTAAATAAACTTCTAGGTGAAAAGATCATTATTCAGTTTAAACCTTTCAGAAACATAATAAAAGCTTGGTAGGGATCGAAACCTTAAATTCTACGTCTATTAATCTTATGCCGGTGATAGATTGCCCTGCGGTTACATGGGTAAGATACTGTATGTAAACCTATCTACCGGCGAAATCACGGAGGAAGACTTAGACTGGGATATCGCGGGAGACTACGTCGGTGGACGAGGATATTCAGCTAAACTTTTATACGACAAGCTTAAACCTGGAATCGACCCATTTAGCCCGGAGAATTTGCTTATAGTTTCGACAGGCCCGTTAACAGGTACTATAGCTCCTACGTCAGGTCGTTTCTGCGTAGCCTCTAAAAGCCCATTAACAGGGACTATATTCGACTCTCAATGTGGCGGCACGTTCGGTTGGGCCATGAAGCGGTCAGGCTTCGACCTCTTCGTTATCTCGGGTAGAAGCGAGAAACCGGTGTACCTCCACGTGAAGGACGGCAAGGCAGAATTGATGTCTGCGAAGCACTTAACGGGTAAGCTTACAAGCGAGGTCGAGGATGCCCTAAAAAGTAAGTTAGGTGAAAACATCAGGGTTTTATCGATAGGCCCAGCCGGGGAGAACTTGGTTAGGATAGCGTCGATAATAAGCGATAAGCATCGAGCAGCCGGAAGAGGCGGGATGGGGGCTGTGATGGGCTCGAAGAACCTTAAGGCCATAGCGGTCGAGGGAAAAAGAAGGATCGAAGTAGCGAACCCCAAAGCTTTAGCTAAAGAATCTAAGAAAGTTCAGGAGATCCTTAAAAGAAACGCTGTTACTGGAGACTCCCTAACCAGATATGGGACAGGATGCTTGATGAACATAGTTAACAAGTTCGGAGCACTGCCTACCATGAACTTCAGTCACGGCTACTTTGAACGCGCAGAGAACATCAGCGGTGAAGCCTTAAGGGAAAAGCTACTCGTGAAGAGCGAAGGATGCTACGCATGCCCGATCAGGTGTGGAAGGATAATACGTTTAAGCAGAGGGGCGTATAGAGGTGAACTAGCTGGTGGACCGGAATATGAGACTCTATGGAGTTTAGGCGCTCAATGTGGACTCGACGATTTAGAAGAGATAGCGGTAGCCAATGACCTATGCAACAGGTATGGGATAGACACCATATCTTTCGGGAACATACTCGGTTATCTGATAGAGGCATATAAAAGAGGCTTGATAGACGATAAAGTTTTAGGCGGAATAGAGCTCGATTGGGGTAAGGTAGACCTCTCCAATCTGGTTGAGTTAACCGCATCGAGAAAGGGGATCGGGGGCTATATTGCCGAGGGCGTGAAGAAGATGTCGGAGATGTTTGGAGGTGAGGAATTCGCTATACACGTTAAGGGTTTAGAGCTACCCGCTTATGACCCTAGAGGCATGAAAGGCATGGGGTTAGCCTACGCGACTTCGAATCGTGGAGGATGCCATCTACGAGCTTACATGGTGATTAGCGAAATACTAAGTTTACCTCAATACCTCGACCCCTTAAAGTATGAGGGAAAGCCTAAACTAGTTAAGCTGATGCAAGACGTCTACGCGGTTTTGGACAGCATGATCCTCTGTAAGTTCACGAGTCTCGCTCTCTTCAAGTCTATGAGGTATGAACCTGGACCCTACGCTAGGCTGTTAACCACTGCTACGGGCTTCTTCTTCGACGACGAGGAGTTCCGTAAGGTCGGCGAGAGGATATACAACCTTGAACGCCTGTTCAACGTTAGAGAAGGATTTAGCAGGGCAGACGACACTTTGCCTAAAAGACTGTTAAGCGAACCTATACCTGACGGCCCGGCTAAAGGTGGAACGTTAGACCTGAACAGGATGCTCGAGGAATACTACGTCTTAAGAGGATGGGATGTCAACGGAGCCCCCACAGAGTATAAGCTACTTTCCCTAGGCATAATAACTAAGCCTCGCTGGCCGAAACTTCAGGTAGCGTTAGACTTCAGGGACCTCGATGAAGCGTTAAGGATAGCGGAAGCTGCGTATAGAGGCGGAGCAGAGTTCCTTGAGGCTGGAACCCCGCTCATCAAGAGTGTAGGAATAAGATGTGTCAGTGAACTTAAGAAACGCTTCCCTAACGCCACGGTTGTGGCAGACCTTAAAACCCTCGACGTAGGCTGGATGGAAACGGAGATAGCAGCGCAGGCAGGCGCAGACATAGTCGGCATCTCAGGATTGTCAAACGATAACACTATAAAGGACGCCGTAGGATGCGCCCGGAAATATGGAGTGAAGATCATGTGCGACCTCATCGAGGTGAAGGACCCGGTGAAGAGAGCAAAAGAGCTCGAGAAGCTGGGAGTCGATTATATCTGCCTCCATAGCGGTATAGACGCCCAAAGAGATAGAGAGCAGGTAGTAGACAGGAAAGTAGAAACTATAAAGAAGATAGTCGAAAGCGTCAATGTACCGGTTGCTGTGGCAGGAGGCATCAGGGCGGACACAGCGGCAAAGATCGCTAGAGCAGGAGCCAAGATAATCATAGTCGGCGGGGCTATAACTAAGGCTTCAGACCCTAAGAACGCTGCCGCTATCATAAAGAGGGTGATCGAAGCCGAATACAGAAACCTCTAAATATTTAGAATTAAACCTTTAACTATTCAAAACTTAACCTAGGAGACACGGTGAAGACATGGCCAAATTTAAGGTTATAGTTTCAGACCCGAAGACGGGTACTTCGAAGGCCGTCGAGGTCGAAGGTGAACGTGCAGCCCTACTCCTTGGCAGAAAGATAGGAGACACTATAGACGGAAGCATACTTGGGATGTCTGGGGTTAAATTGCAGATTACAGGCGGATCAGATATATCTGGTTTCCCTATGAGGCCTGACATTCACGGAGGTGTGAAAGCGAGGGTTATAGTTAGCGGAGGAGTAGGGTTTAAGCCCAAGAGGAAGGGAGAGAGACGTAGGAGGACGTTGAGGGGAAACGTGATAACCGAAGACATAGTTCAGGTAAACATGAAGGTCGTCGAGAAGTAGTCTTATAGTTTTACGGCTCTTTCTCTTGAGATATCTTGATTAGACCTTTTCTGTGAAGTGATTTAAGCGCCTCTATTATCCTTTCCTGAGTCGTTCCATACTCCTGAATATACTCCTTAATCGGAAGTGCGCCTTTACTGCTTCGAAGATAATTTAAGAGAGAAGCTTCTAGGACAGAGGATATCTCCCTCTCTAACTCATCTATCTTCTGTCTAAGAAGCGTTAATTCACGTTCCCTATTTTTAAGAAGGAAGCTAAACTCTGTTAACCTGTTTTCGAGTTCAACCCTCAACTGCTTTTCTTTTTCCAGTTCTCTCTCAAGCCTCTCCGACTTCTCCATTTCTTCAGCTAAAGCCTCGAGAATCTCATCTAAAGCTTTTATATGTTTGACCGCTCTAGCAATCCTCGTCATCATGCTCCTTAACATCGACCTTTCCTCAAGTAGAAGACGATCTTCCTCTAAAGAATCTATTTTTGCATCCCCTATTTTTACTTAACTCTCAAGATAATATAGAGATAAATATCTAGCTTTTACCTTCTACCTACTAGGAGACTAAGAATAAGGAGTTCTGGAAGGTTTAGTCCTTTCTACCAAACGAGAAGCCTGAAGGTAGACGAACACCATGAAGCTTATCAGGCCTTAAACCATCTGAAGATCAAGTAATCTATCTTCCTTTCAGCCGTCGGCACAGCGATTATGAATCTCTTTCTAACAGTCGTGGCCAGCCTTCCCGCCTTAACTATCTCGTCGGCTGAGATCTCATCCTCAACCCTTTTTACTGAGACTAGGTAAGGGGCATGCTCGAGGCCTGGCCCTCGCTTATAAACGGCAAAGTCGCATCCAAACTTTATCCCTGGAGTCACTATCAAGTTGTTGTCCCTTAAGTCTTTATAGACGAGATATTTTAGGTCGAAGTCCTCGTAGATAGTTCTAGCCTTAGATCTCAGCTCCTCAGATGTAACCTTTCGTTTATTCTTCCCGACGTAAACTTCGACTATCCCTTTCTCCTTCAGGTATAGACCTTCCATCAGGTCTAGAATCAGCGGTACGTTGAAATCTGTGGTTTTGGGCTTAGCGATTCCTAAAGGTTTACCGTAAAAGCCTAACCGATATAGTTCAGAGCCTTTCTTAGGTTCCCAAACTATCAGGTAATTTCCTACGAGCTCAGCCTCAAACTTTTCGGACATATCGACTTCACATGGTTAGAGATAGTATGCTCGCTGCGTCTGATGCTTCTTCAGCCTTATCCGCTATAGCTTCAAGAAACTCACATACATCCCTTAAGAGGAGGATCGTGGACACACCCATCTTACTGCTTAAAATCTTTATTCCGAGCGTCCTGTACAGGTTGTCTACGATTTTCTCAGCGTTCTCCACGTCCTTAGCTTTCTCCCGAGCCTTCACAGAGTCGTAGGTTAGGGTTAAAGTCATCTCTCTAAGTTTAAAGATCGTCTCGAGCATTCCTTCCGAAAGTTTTAGAAGGTCAGATTTTATCTCTTTATTCACTGCCCAACCTCGTCTCATTATCTCCAATAGACGGAATGCTGCACCCTCACAGAAGTCTGAGATCTCGCTTGTCAGGACTAGGAAGCGTATGAAGTCTTCACGACTTATTAGAATCGTTCCGACCTCCGCGAGCTCACGGAATATGTTACGTCGGGAGACTACTACATCTTCCTCTAGTTTCATGAGGCTGTCGTAATAGCTTTCAGCAGATTTTAGGTCTCCCTTGTGAAAAGCATCTACTATCTGGTAAGTCTTTCTGGCCGCCTCCACGATCTTACGGAGATGATCCTGAGACATGGATAAAGCTCTTCTTTTCACCCGCTCTTCCGTCTCTATCGGAAAAACCAATCCTTGCGTCTCCTCCCTTTAAGCGTCGGCACCAAGCATATATGGTGTGAACTCTACTTTAAAAATAGTAGTTCCACCTAAAAAGATTTTACTCGAAAACTCGTCTGCTATTCTTCTACTTTAAATTGCGATTCCAGTCCTTCGAACCCCATTTTACCCTTAAAGTACTTAGATATGGCCTCTGGAAGATTCTCTATGTTTATTCGGAATTGTCTCCAGCTATCGCGATCTCTAACGGTCACAGTATCGTCTTCCAAGGTCTTATGGTCGACGGTCACGGCTAGTGGAACACCTATCTCGTCTGCCCGAGCGTATCGCCTACCTATAGAGGCGGATTCATCGTATTCGACAACGAAACCCTCATCTAGTAGACGTCTATAGATCTGGAAAGCTTTGTCTTTTAGATCCTTTCTTGCAACTAGGGGGAAGACGGCGACTTGAACGGGGGCTATGTCTACCGGAAGGGAGAGGATAGATCGGCTATCTTTCGTTCTGTACGAGTAGTATAGGGTGACGTATAGCAGTCTCTCTGAGCCGAAGCTCGGCTCGATGACGTGGGGAAGGAACTTTCTGCCTTTTATCGCCTTCTTTTCTTTAACTATCCTAACATGTTCAGGCAGAATCTGGAAGCCTCTGACCTGATAGTACCCCTTCTCTTTCAACGCCCTTTCAACCTCCTCTGGGTCGGCTTTTGATAAAAGTCGAGTAACCTCCTCGGCTAGACCCTTAAATTGCGGGCCGATAACGGACATAACTGGTTTAACGGTCTTCTCTTCCACGTATCTTGGTTCACTAAACTCCTTGTATACTCTTAAGTCGACGCCGCTGTACTTCATATGTCTTTTGAGGTCGTAGTCGGTGCGGTAGTTGTGTCCGGAGACCTCTACCCAACCAAGCCTCTCTAGGTAGACCTCTTGGTCGAAGCCTTGGGCTGAGTAGTGAGCTCTCTCCCATTCAAGTTTCTCTATGAAACGCTGCTTATCCTCCGGTATCCCGAGTTCGACTAGGAAGTTCTTAGCTAAGGCCATAAAGAACGCTAACCACTCATTCTTTATGATTTCTCTATTTAAGGCGTCTTTCACGGTCATTTCGGTTACGTCGAAGACGCCCTTCAATTTGTTCTCTGCGAGAACTAACCTCAAAACTTCTTCTTCGACCTCCCTGAGCCTCTGACACTCAGGGTTGGAGGGGTCGAAGAAGAATTCGAGGTCCATTATAGTAAACTCTCTCAGACGTATGGGACCTTGTCTTGGAGATATCTCGTTTCTTAGAGCACGGCCGATCTGTACTATCCCGATCGGAAGTCTCTCCCTTGCCACCTCATAGATTCTCTTATACTCGGTGAAGATTCCCTGAGCGGCTTCAGGGCGGCCGTAACCTAAGTTTTTGGAGTACGGCCCGATCGTCGTTTCGAACATCGTCAAGAAGTATCTTGGCTCCCCGAATTCACCGCCGCATTCCGGGCATTTCACACCTAACTTTTTGATCGCCTCTTCTATCTCCTTTAGGCTCATCTTCTCCGTCTCAGTATCTGTTAGACCAGCCTCCTGAAGCAAATGATCTGCCCTGAACTTTCGTTTACACTTCCTGCATTCAACTAGAGGCTCCTTAAAATGTTCAACGTGACCAGAAGCCTCGAATATCTTACCCGGAACTATCACAGAGGTCTCTATCTCGAGGAAACCGAGTCTCCTCACGAACATCTCTCTAAACTTGTCTTCTATGTTCCTCTTCAGTATGGCGCCTAGCGGACCGATCGTTAAGAAGCCTGCTACTCCACCGTAGATCTCGTAGGAGGGCCAGAAGAAGCCTCTTCTCCTCGCTATGTCGTTCACTTTATCTATTACGCTTTGTTGAGGCATAGAGGTTTTGCTCCCCTACTACTTGCTTTATGGTTATTTGGAGATATCCGCCTCAGTATTAGCAGAGGTGAAATATTAAAATTGTTAAATCTGCGACTTAGAGGAGGTTATGTCGCCAGCTATTTTCACTTCCTTAACTTTACCTAAATCGTTTAGCTCGAACTTGAGCATTAAGCGTTCGATTAGGGAGGATGCGGCGTTAAACGTTTCATGACACACTCCACATTCTATGTCTGACTGTAACTCTAAGACGTACCAAGACGCCTCAACGTAGATTTTACCGCAGTAGGGGCATCTTATAACCGATACGTCGAGATAGGCGTCTTCACTCAAACCTGAGCCACCACTACAACATTTCTTTACAGGTATGTTCCGGAGAGGATATAAGGTTGATTCGGAATCTCTAGACTTCACGGTTCCCTAGAGGAGGTCAACCTTCTAAACTTAATCTTCAACGATCTAATCGAGTAAGACTTGGCAGCAACCTCAGCTTTCAGCTTCTCTATAGTCTTAACCGGAGTCGGGTCTATACCACGTAGTATCGCAAGGTAGACGCTTGCCAAGTCTCCGATGAGTATGGCTGAAAGCATGTTCGCAAGTATTCCGTCGCCTAGAGAGTTCACCTCAAAGACTCTAGAGGATTTAGAGAAGACTAGAGATGAAGTGACCTCTATCCGGCTCTCGATTTCCTTAGGCTCGTTATGGCTTCTAAGTAAGATCACGGTGAAAAGCCTGTTTATCGAATCCTTTGGCTCCCAACCCATTACTAGGTTGTGGTCTAGCTCCGGAAAGTAGCTGGAGAAACACAACGATTTACTGTTCTCGTTAAATTGTGTTTTAAACCTCATCGCTACAGGTTTCAGCGGGCCGTAACCCACGATGAGAGGCACCTTACCGAAAACTGCATGCGCAAGTTTTTTGGATTCGTTCGAGTCTGTCGGAACTTCAGGCTTCAACCTTTCTTTCAGGCCGTCGAGTATAGAAACCGCTTCCTTCACCTCGTCCTCTAGACCCTCAACTAAACCTAACTCCTGCAATACGAAGGCTTGAGGGAGAAGTAGGTAAGGAAGAGCTGCCCTAGGCGGCATACCCTCTGGAACGGTTATTAAAGGAACCTTAATCTTCTCAGCAAACTCTTTTAAGTAGCCTCCAGAAGTCACGGCCACTATCTTACAGCCTCTCTTTAAGGCGTCTAGAAAAGCGCTTAACGTCTCCTCGGTCATCCCAGAGTAGCTCACCGTGAATACCAGGGTATTCTCGTCCGCATATCTCGGTAAGCTATAGTCTCTATACACCTCCATCGGCAAGTCTAGATCTTCTCTAACCCATTCTTTAAGTAGGTCTCCGCCGATAGCTGATCCTCCCATACCTGCGAGGATTATCGAGTCTATTTCCATTTTCCAAGAACTTAGCTTAGACTTAAAGTCTTGAATCCTCCTTTTCGACAGGTTTACGGCGTCCATGCAGTAGGAGGATAGGTTGAGGCAATGATTGACCATACCGCCCTTATCCAACCCTTTAATCTTTCTTAGGTCGTCGAGTATCCCCTCGTTTATATGCAAAAGGTTCACCTGAACCAATAGATGTAGCATGCGGTTAAAAACTTTTAAGACTTGAAAAACACTTCAGAGTGAAGTGCAGAAGATTCAGCGTCGACAGGTGATGTACGGAGTTGGACGAGGAAAGGCATGCTCCTCTAAGGAGAAGCAGACCGCTTTCTATCGCTATACCAGCCTCTATCGTGGACGACGTATACCACATGAGAGACAAGACTTTAATTGTAGGTTGGATAGGCAGAGCAGCCTCCATCTTCAGGGTCGACGAGGTCATAATCTATAGAGATAGACCCAGCAAGGAGCAGAGGGAGGTAAGCGAAGTCATAGCAGACATCCTAACCTACATGGAAACGCCTCAGTACCTTCGACGTCGATTGATACCTATGAAGCCTTCGCTACGCTATGCAGGAGTGCTTCCACCTTTAAGGACCCCTCACCACCCGACGAAACGCAGGTTCGTCGACCTACGTCCAGGAGAGTTTAGGGAAGGAATAGTGGTCTCCTCCTCTGACAAGAGAAGTCTAGTCGACATAGGCGTCGAGAGGCCTGCCCATATCCCCGGAGTTAAATTACCTGTGAAAAGCAGGGTTACTGTTCAGGTTATAAAGCTTGGAAAAAGGATTCATGGGAGGATAGTGGATAGAGAAGATGTTAAGTACTATTGGGGGTATAAAGTGATAGACTTCGACGGCACTTTAAAAGCCCTACTTCAAGAGAGAAGGAGAAAACTGATCATAGCAACCTCAAGGTACGGCAGAGACGTAAGCGAAGTGTGGAACAAACTAAAAGAGGAAGCCGAGAGGTTTGATGGAATTCTCGTCCTCTTCGGCGCACCTACTGCCGGGTTATACGAGATCGCTGAAAGGGAGAACGTTAAGCTCGACGAGGAAGCTCACTTCATCTTGAATTTCTTCAGGTCTCAAGGGACGGAGACGGTTAGGACCGAGGAGGCTGTCTTAGGCGTACTCTCGATATTG
>CAZVJZ010000013.1:8399-20087 GCA_964627655.1 uncultured Candidatus Bathyarchaeia archaeon | reverse complement strand
AATAGGAGTTCAATATCTCTAGGTTCGGATATTTTCTTGCAGCCCTCTCCTCCGCAATTAATCTCATACTCTTAGCCACCTTCAGCTTGAGTACACCCATCCTCTTAGGTCTTCTTCCAGACCTGGGTCTCTGCCGCCTGAAGCCTGACTTACGAACCCTAACCCTGATTATCACATAGCCCTGCTTAGCTTTATAGCCTAACGCCCTAGCCCTGTCTAATCGCGTAGGCTTCTCCACCCTAACTATGCTAGGCTCCTTCCTCCATCGGATGACTCTACTCCGCATTAACTCTTCATGTTCCTCGCTACTTTTCCAGAGTTCAGAGATGTATTTGTACGCCATGTTTACGACACCGAACTACCTGCCCGCTGACTTCGGTTTTAAAATTATCAATAAAGAGATCACTAATAAAACTTCTGTTTTACTATAATCTTTATTTTGTTCCTCTTTTTTGCAGCCCTCATTTATGGGAGGTCGTTTATGAGGAAAGAGTATCGTCTTGGGCAGGTTACCAGTTGTTACGATGACCCCGATCTCTTCTGAAATTATGGGATTTAGCTTCATTTTTGAGGAAGAGCTTGAGATTAATAGTTTGATTATGAATGTTGATAAAATGTTTGCTGATCTTCTTTAAGTGGTTGAAAAAGGTAGGTTTTCCCTTCAATTCGACCCTCTCTTCTTAACGCTTTCATAATAACTCATGGTTAGTCTCTCCGGCAAGACCTACAAACGACCTAAGTATTATTCCTAACTAGAATAGATGGAGGAACCTTACATGCATACCAAAGCTTGGATAGGACAGTTAATATTCATTCATAATAATGGTCTTAACGGCAACCATAAGCGGACGCACAATAAGCTAGGTGGTATACAACCGAAAATAAAGACCCTTTCCAATTATATGTGTCAAAAAAGAAATCAAAACGAGAAATGAGATCATTCAAAATTTTTGGTCTTCTGAGAAAAACAGATCTAGGTTGTGGCTGTTTACTCACTCAAGGTTTATCAGAACTGTCTCGTAAATATGGATTTCAGGTATCTCGAAGCTCATATATCCTTCACAGCTTTGATTTCCTTGTTTAGTGAAAGGAAGAATTTTTCGACCTCCTCAGACCTCTGCCTGAAGAACAGCTGTATAGACCGATCCTCCCAGCTCAGTCTTGCCGGTAGCTCGAAGCCGTACCTCTCATAGAACGATTTCTTACAATGCTTACAAAAGCAGAATGAATAGAAGTTGGGGCCGTCGAAGTACATTGCGTCGACATCGTAGTTTTTAACGATCTCTCGAACGGCTGATCGGTAGGCGCTTCTATAGTCTGGGTTGTTAAGGCAGCATAGATAGTGGATGTGCCAGCGTCCCGGGGAGCCGTCGGGATTTCTTACCGACCATTCTGGATGTAGACGGTAAACGTCTCTATGGATTACTCCGCCGAGATGATTGTAGGGAATAACTTTTATTCCGTACTTCCTGCATTCGGTTACTATCTCTTCTAGAAGATCTCTTTCTCCGAGTCCCGGGTATTTGGGTAGGAACGAAGAGTTGTAGTAGGTGTTCCCCCACACTATCACGGGAAATCTTATGGCGTCGGAGTTCGCTTTCAATAGCACGTTAACCATCTGCTTTACGTCTCTCCAGAACGGGTATTCATGGTAATCGAGTATAAACACCCTTGCTCTACGGATCCAATCGTATCTCTTTTCCAACAGCGTTTGCACACTCCTCAAAAGTACAAGTATCTCGATTCACCGTTTTAAATCGATCTTTGATTTAGCGCAAAACCCTATAAGCGTGGTCGAATAAAGCTAAATCGACATGAAAGATCGTCCGGAAAGGATTAGGTCTAAGTTGTTGGGTATAGTGGGAAAACCAAACGTCGGGAAATCGACATTCTTCAGTGCGGCAACCCTTATTCCGGTCGAGATAGCTAACTATCCCTTCACAACGATCAAGCCAAACAGGGGCATGGGCTTCATACGCACGACTTGTGTATGCAAGGAATTTAATGTTAAGGATAACCCCTCAAACTCTGTGTGTATAGACGGTGTGCGTTTGATACCTGTCGAGCTCGTGGACTGCGCAGGTTTGGTGCCTGACGCTTGGAAAGGCAGAGGTTTAGGTAATCAGTTTCTCGATGAGGTGAGAAGAGCAGATGCCCTTCTTCACATAATCGATGTAGCTGGAGCCACAGACCTTGAAGGTAGGCCTGTAAAACCGGGGAGTCATGACCCGCTGGAAGACATAAAGTTCCTGGAGAGAGAGATAACTATGTGGATGTACAAGATTATAAGTAGAGACTGGCCTAAGATTTCGAGGACCGCCGAATCAGGGAAGAGAAACTTGGTCTCCCTCCTAGAGGATAGGTTCAGCGGCTTATCGATAAGAAGAGAGCATATATTAGAGGCTATCAGAAGTTCGAGTTTGAATGCCGAGAAGCCCACCTCGGCTAAGGAGGATGATGTCATAGACTTCGTAGATAAGCTGAGGCGCATAGCTAAACCGATTTTGATAGTCGGAAACAAGGTAGACGTCGCAGGGGCTGAAGAGAACATCGAAAGACTCAGAGATTTAGGATTTAACGTTATCCCATGCTGTGCGGTGGCTGAGCTTGCCTTGAGGAAAGCTTCAGAGAAAAACTTGGTCTCCTACATCCCTGGAGACAGCGACTTCCAGATACTGAAAGAAAACGAACTCAAGGAAGACCAGAAAAAGGCTCTAAAAGCCATAAGGGAGAAGATACTCCTGAAATATGGTTCGACCGGAGTGCAGGATGCGATAAACAGTGTTTTCTTTAACCTGTTGAACATGATCACTGTTTTTCCAGTCGAAGATCCTGAGCAGCTGAGCGACCATAGAGGCAGGGTTCTTCCTGACGCATACCTTGTTCCTAAAGGAACGACTGCGAGAGGTCTTGCGTATAAGATTCATAGCGAACTAGGTGAATCTTTCGTCTATGCTATAGAGGTTAGGACGAAGAGAAGGGTTGGAGAGGATTACGTATTAAAGGATAGAGACGTGATATCTATCGTGAGCGCCAAGAAGAGAGGCTGAGAAACTTAAGGTTAGCGTCCAAACCTTCTTTTCCTCTTTTTGAAGGTTCTAACAGCGCGTAGGATGTCTATCTTTCTAAGGTCTGGCCAGTCCACGTCCAGAAAACATAACTCGCTGTATGCGCTCTGCCATAAAAGAAAGCCGCTTAACCTTTCATCTCCTGAGGTTCTTATTATCAGGTCTGGATCTTGCTTTGGGATATGGGAAGTGTAGAGGTACTTCTCTAAGGTCGAGTCGTCGATGGAGTCAGGATTTAGTTTACCAGACCTTACCTCCTCAGCTAGCTTTCTGGTAGCATCAACTATCTCTAGTCTTCCCTTATAAGCTACAGCCAGATTCAAGAAGTGTTTATCGTAGTTCTTTGTGCTCTCTTCTAGAAGACTAATATATTTTCTAATACGCTCTGGAAGGAGATTTAGTTTCCCGATCGCCTTAACTCTAACCTTATGTCGATAGAGAACTTCGTTTTTGAGTAGAGATTCTAATCCCTCCTCTAAGACCTTAAGGGCTTCATCGACCCGCCGTTGAGGCATTTTTAAACATTCGATCGATAAGGCATAGATCGTTACATATTTGACATCTAGCTCTAGACACCATTCCAAGAGGTTAATCATCTTACTTGAAAAGGAAAATCTCTTACCGCTTTCCGCATTCAAGTTTTCGTCTGCTATAATCGCTATATGCTCGACTCTAGATCCATCTTTAAGTTGCCTTTTAAGCCAAGACTCGTAAATCTTATAGACGCCTAAAAGTTCTAGGAGCTCTCTGATCATCGGTTAAGGATACTTCAAACCGATTAATTACTTTTCCTCAGAAAATAAAGTTCGACTTTAGGTAAACTCGTCGACCTCTCCGAGAGCTTTAAATTCCTCCCAGCTTAATCTTTCGCCTCTCTCGAGCTTTTTGGAGGCGTTCATCCTTAAACTTTCTAAAATTTTCTGCTCACGTTTCTTTCGTTCCTCTTCGTCTATGCTTCTCAGCTGAGCCTTTAGGTCTCTAATCTTCCCTCTTATCTCAGTTCTTCTCTTCCTCAGGTCCTTTACTTTAGTTAATACCTCTACAAACATTTTATGTGTCTCGTCGGCCTTACTCTTTAATCCTGAAATCTCGGCTGAAAGTGAGAGTAGTTTCTCGTGAAAACTGCGGCTTTCCTCAGCTAGTCTACCTATTTCATCTCTTCTCAGCCTATTCACTTTGGAGAGAGCTTTACGTTCAAGGTCTAGCTCTTCAAGTCTCTTCCTTAACCTTTCGATCTTCTTCAAAGTTAAGGACTCTCTTTTGAGCTCCTTTATCTTCGAAATAGCGGCCCGCTCCTCATCTAGGGATAGAGGAGTAGTCTGTATCATCCAATCCAGCTTTCTTATCTTCTTCTCTAACTCTTTGACTCCAACTTTCCCTTCGAACTTCGAAGGGGTTCTTTCTAGCTCGTCGATTATTTTTCGCCTTTCCTTCTCGATGTCGTTGAGTTTTTTTCTATCGACTTCGATGTTAGATTTAATTTCCCTTATCTTTTCGTTTAGCTTATCCCTGTTCTCCTTTAAGGATTTAGCTTCCAGGATGAGCTCCTTAACTTTACCGTTTAGTTCGTCTCTCTTCTCTCGCAGATTTCTCGATTCTGTCTCTAGCTCCTTACACTTTTTATCTATTTCCGCTAGTTCTCCCTGCAATCTCTCAAGTTCTTGCTCCACTTTTCTCCTTAAGTCCACTTTAACCGCCTGTCCATGAATGATGTAATTCAGCCTTCTAACGGTAGCAGAAAATAAAGTATAAACCTTTTATGTTTAAAAATAAATAAAAAGTGGGAGAGATAAGTTCAGTTTAAGATTTCTCCGCTGACTTCTGAAGGGTTACTACTCCAGGTAGCTTCTCTCCCATGAGGTACGCTATCAATGCTCCACCAGCGGTGCTCACATACGACATCTTGTCTGCCAGACCAAACTCTTCAGTCGCCGCTACGGTGTGTCCTCCCCCGACCAGCGTATATGCATCCGATTCTGCTACGGCTTCGAGAATGCTTTTAGTTCCCTTAGAGAATTCCTTCCGCTCATAGACTCCTAAAGGACCGCTCACGACGATAGTCTTCGCTTCCTTTATTATTTCCCTGTACTTCTCTATCGTTTGCGTCCCTATATCGTATATAGGGTGCTCGGTGGGCAATTTGCTGACCGGAATCTCTTTTCTCTTGCCTTCGGCTTCCACGGCTACATCTATCGGGGTTTCTATTCGGCCCGGAAACTCTTTGAATAGCTCCTTTATCCCTGGTATAAGCGGTTTTAGCTCCATCTTCTCGATGAGTTTAACGTTTGGTGAACCTATATCCACGTTTCTAGCCATTAAGAAGAGATGTCCTACGACCCCTCCTGTGAGGACTTTATCGGCTATGTCGTTGCTAAGGACATATTTCGTTATCGCTAACGAGTCGTCTGCTTTGGCTCCGCCTAGAATGTATATGCAGGGCTTTTCGGCTTCGTAGAGTACCTTATCGAGAGCTTTAATTTCTCTCTCCATAACCCTTCCAGCGACCGTAGGTAGAAGAACTGTGAAGCCGACTATCGAGGCATGCGACCTATGAGCTGCAGCAAAGGCGTCATTAACGAATACGTCTGCTAACGAGGCTAGAGTCTTAACGAACTCTGATTTAGCGTGCTCCTCAGGAGGCTTATTCTTCCTCTCCTCTGGATACATCCTCACGTTCTCTAGAACTAATATTTCTCCCTTCTTAAGTTCCTTTATCGCTTTCTGAGCCTTCTCCCCATAGATATCGTCCACATACTTTACGGGTCTGCCTAGAGCTTTCGAGAGAAGTTCAGCGTGCTGCTTAAGAGGTATGAAGTCTGGCTCTCCAGGCCTCCCTTGATGGGCTAGAACTACAACTTTTCCGCCTTTATCGGCGATCTCTTTAATCGTGACGCTATGAGCCCTGATCCTCGTATCGTCTAAAACCTTCTTCGTTTCGGGGTCCACCGGAGAGTTGAAGTCCACCCTAACTAGGACAGTTTTGCCGTCGAAGTCAAAGTCGTCTAGGGTTAACATTTTTTTAGAGGACATTTTCCATCAACTTCACTTTATACATAAGAAGAGGATAAAAATAAAAGAGAGGGTTTTAAGGTTTAGGAGCTAGCCATCCTACAAATCTTCTCTATCATCCTCACCATCTTAACGGAGTAGCCCCACTCGTTATCGTACCATGCTAGTACTTTGACTAGGTTTCCGATCACCATGGTAGAAAGCCCATCTACTATCGCCGAACGTGGGTCGTGGATGAAGTCTGAAGACACGAGAGGCTCCTCCGTATAGCCTAGGATTCCCTTAAGCTCCTTTTCAGCAGCCTCCTTGAAGGCTGCGTTCACCTCCTCCTTAGTTACCTCACGCTCTAAGATTGCAACGAAATCCACGATAGAGACCGTCGGTGTAGGTACACGCAGAGCTACACCGTTCATTCTTCCCTCAAGTTCTGGTAGTGCGAGCGTAGCAGCTACGGCGGCGCCTGTAGTGGTGGGTATGATGTTGAAAGCTGCCGCTCTAGCTCTTCTTAAGTCTCTGTGCTGCATGTCTAATAGCCTCTGGTCGTTTGTCACTGAGTGAACGGTTGTCATGAGTCCGGCTTTAACGCCGAACTTGTCGTTCAAAACTTTAGCTACAGGTGCGACACAGTTCGTCGTGCAGGAAGCCAGCGAGATTATATGGTGTTTCTCCGGGTCGTATTTATCGTCGTTCACTCCTAAGACTACGGTTATATCGGCGCTTGTGGCTGGCCTCATCGGGGCGGAGACCAACACCTTCTTTGCTCCGGCCTGCAGATGCTTCGCTGCGTCCTCTCTCTTCCTGAACCTTCCGGTGGACTCGACTACCAGATATACACCCATATCTTTCCATGGAAGCTTAGCAGGGTCCGGTTCAGATAAGACTTGTAGTTCCTGCTTAACTTCACCGTCCTTCTTGATTATTATAACGTTTTCCTTTGCCTCTACGTCGAAGGGTAGTCTACCGTGGCATGTGTCGTACTGTAGGAGGTGCGCCAGAGTCTTTGCGTCTGTTAGATCGTTCACCGCTACGAATTCTATATCTGTTCCGGTTTCGAGTGCTGCCCTGTATAAAAGTCTACCTATCCTCCCGAATCCGTTTATAGCGACTTTCATTGCCATACGAACATCCTCCATTTCCATATAATTCTTTTAAAGTAAGATAATTAAATCTTTCAGTCTAAGCTTAAAGTCTGCGGAGAGCAAGCTCTGCTGCTAGAACCATAGGCTCCCAGGTCTCGTTCACCGGTGGAGCGTAGCAAGTGTCAGCCTTCGCTAGTTCGCGTACTGTCATCTGCTTCATTATAGCGAACGATAAAGCGTTAACCCTTTGGGTGACCTCCTCTCCGCCTATTATCTGGGCGCCCACTATCCTCTCCATCTCTTTCTCCACGATAAGCTTTATCCAGATCGGTTTAGCACCTGGATAGTATGAGGCCTTAGTCTTCGACGTGAACGTGGCTGAAACTACTTCCATCCCACACTTCTTAGCTAGATACTCGGTGACGCCTGTGGCTCCGACCTCTATGTCGAACATCCTAGACACGGCGGAACCTAAGGAGGGCAGCATGGTGGCGTAGCCTCCGGCAGCGTTTATACCAGCAACCTTAGCTTGCCTAACGGCGTTCGTTCCGAGCTGAATAAGCATAGGCTTGTGAATGATTCCGCATATGCTTTCGGCGCAGTCTCCTGCTGCATATATCCCTTCACAGCTCGTCTGCATCCTCTTATCGACTCTTATACCCCTCGATTCTCCGATCGTTATCCCAGCTTTCTTTGCAAGCTCTACATTAGGTCTTACGCCTGTCGCGACGATTACTAAGTCTGCCGGGATCTCTTCTCCACCAACGGAGACTGAAGAAACCTCGTCTCCGCCGAGTATCTCGTCTACGCCTTTCCCCACTATGAATTTAAGGCCTTTCTCTTCGAGGAGTTTCATCGCTCTATCGGCCATGTCTTTGTCGAAGAGTGTAGGCATGATGTATGGCAGGAGTTCGACGACGGTTGTTTTTATGCCTCTCTCGACTAGAGCTACAGCCGTCTCAAGCCCTATGAAGCCGGCGCCTATTACGACGGCGGATCTAGCTTTCTCAATAGCCTTTACTATACCTTTTCCGTCCTCTATGGTTCTAAGCGAGAATACTCCTTCCTTGTCGACTCCCTTTATCGGCGGCACGAAAGGCCTTGCACCAGTAGCCAAGATCAATGTGTCAAACTCTATGGACTCAGCCCCTTCTTTTCCTTCGACCTCGACGACCTTCTTAGTCGTGTCTATATCCTTAGCTTCAGTCTCCAGTTTAAGGTTCAACTTCATCATTCGATAGTAAGACGGCGGATATATGATAAGGTCTTCAAAGCTGGGAATCTGTCCGCCTATAACGAACGGTAGACCGCAACGTGAGTACGCACCGAGGCTCTCACGTGTTATGAGCGTGATCTCTGCCTTTCTGTCCGTCTTTCTAGCTGCTGATGCAGCGTCCACTCCAGCTGCGTTTGCACCGATGATCACTATCTTCCTAGGCATTCCTAACCTTCCTTGCTGAGCTTCTTATGCCATTCAACGCTTTCGTCGAAGGACATTAACTTTTTAAGTTCCTCATCAAGGTTCGAGGGCTTAACTACGATGAGCCAAGCTTCATAGGGATTTTCGTTTAGCATTTCGGGTTTTTCCACTACTTCTTCGTTAATCGATTCGACCGTTCCAGAGAGTGGCGCAACTAGGTCGGATACCGCTTTAACGGATTCTACGGTACCGAAAGGCTCTCCCTGGTTTACCTCGTCGCCTTCAGACGGTAGCTCTACGAAAACTATCTCTCTGAGCTGTTTCTGTGCGTAGTCTGTTATCCCGACTCTAGCTTTTCCGTCTTCAATCTTAACCCACATGTAATCCTCTGAATAGTAGAGCCCTTCGAGAACCTCATATCCATCTACCTTAACCAAATCTCTCACCTTCTCCAGAATTTAGAAGATAATAAGATTCCACGATTTAAAGTTTAACTTCCATCGACTATTGAAAGGCCTTGTTCTAAAACCTAGAACACCCCGTTCTCGTATGTAGGATTATAACTTACCATGCGCTAACAGATAGTAGGTGTTCGAGATGGATATAAAGAGAGAGTACTTGTTGACTACGCTTTTCGCCTTCTTTCTCCTAGCAGGAATCTTAGTCGGATACGTCATAGCTAACCAACAGCGACTAAAAACCGTTAATCTTCTAGGAACGGTCTTAGGTTCAAGCTCTGAGGAAGGGTTAAAGACTATAGTTGTTACAGGTGAAGGCGTAGTAGCAACAAAGCCAAACCTTGCAGAGCTTTCGCTCGGTGTTCAGACATTCGCAAAATCGGCTGACGAGGCTCTAAGATTGAACAGTGAGAAGATGAATAGAGTGATCGAGAGCTTAAAAGCGCTGGGGCTCTCTGAAGAAAACTTTAAGACCGGCAGCCTCACGCTTTCCCCACAATATTCGAAAGAGAATCCGAACATTGTAATCGGCTATCAGGCGACGAATATAATAACGATCAGGTTCACAGACCTGAGCATAGCTGGAAAAGTGATAGATGCTGCCGTCAATGCTGGCGCGAACAAGGTTCTCGCCATCTACTTTAAGCTTTCTAAGGAGAAAGCCGCTGAAGTTAAGGTCGAGGCCCTTAAACTCGCTGCTTTAGATGCGAAAGCTAAGGCTGAAGCTATAGCTTCGGCTCTCGGCGTCAAGCTAGTAGGCGTCTATAAGGTGAGTGAAAGCTACATGCCTGTCTATCCGGTTAGGAGTGGGTTCGAAGCTTCGGGACTCAAGGCGGAGACTCCTGTATTTCCAGGTGAGGTGCAGGGGCGTGCGTCGGTTCAGGTGGAATTCTTGGTCGAATGACCTTTCCACATATTTTTTTGAAAGGAATAACTTTACTTCGTCTTAAAGAAAAGCCAGTTTTTATCGTCTTTAAACTTTAGTAGACAATATTCACCTTTAAGTTTCTGGCCATGTATCTCGAATACTATCTTATTTTCATCCCGCTTCTTTAACGTGTAGGTTCCCCTATCCCAGATCTCCACGGTTCCGGCTCCATAGTGCCCTTCAGGGATTACACCTTCAAAGTTCGCGTAGTCTATAGGATGGTCCTCCACCTGAACGGCTAGACGTTTGACGCCTTTCTCGAGCGGCGGAGTTTTTGGGACCGCCCAACTCTTCAGCACACCGTCCATCTCTAACCTTAAGTCGTAGTGAAGTCTTCTAGCCTGATGTTTCTGTATGACATATATTTTTTCATCGCTCGATTTGACTTCACCTTTAGGTTCAGGGGTCTTTTCGAAGTCTCTTTTTCTCCGATACTCCTCCAATCCCATAACCGAATCCTCGCTTAAACATCCGAAAGCAATGAACGTGTTCCCAAAACATAAATCTAACTTTCATCTATGAGGCTTAAGTCTTCTTAAGCCACTTCGTTATCTGCCTATCTAAGGGAGGATGTTTCCTTCTCCGAAACTTTAGACGTGAGGGGCAGGGGCCTATCGCTTGGAAAGCTTTCAGAGCTAGGCTGTCTGCCTCGCCAGGAGCATACGAGTTCCATCCTCGAAAATGTTTGTACCCGTTAACGTCTGTCCAACTCGGGTTGAAGCTGTCTAACTCCTCTTTCCTTATGCAGACGCAGACTCTATCTAGGGTTTTGTGTAGGCTGAGTGGGCAAGTATAGAGTCTCTGAGGGTCTATGTTGTTCTCAACTCTAGGACTGTAGGGCGACTTTTCAGAGATCTCGAAAAACCTTCTAGCAAGCTTAACGTTCACGTACTCCACCACCGCGTAGGCTAGGTCTATTGGGTGGGTCTTCTCTCTAAGTCTTCTCGATATAGCTTCCTCGTGGAGATGGACGTGGCATCCTCTACCGGACCACTTCACGTAAACAGATTCTTCTACTCCGTTTAACTCTAGGAAACGTACTATCTCTTTGGCGATCTTGACCGTGTTCTCCCAGTCCTCGAGGTGGTTATCTATGTCCCATACAGGAGTGCAGGCGACTATGTTGTTTAAGTCCATCACGTCCTCCTTTATGGTTAGCCTCTCGTAAACGTTCGAAGTAGCGTAGAAGGTACGCGGATTAAGCCTCCTAAACTGCTTCAACAGCTCGTCGAGCTCCACTAGTCTAGATATCTTAAGCGGTGCTCTCCATTTCCCGCTATACCTGATCATGTAAGGTCTTCCATCCTCACTTTTTTGTGAACAGTAGACGGCTATCCATCTTCCTCTGGAGTACCTTAGTATCTCCTTCTTGACCTCCATTCGGGAGTAATGCCTCTCAACAGTCTTCTCTTCGCTCATTCGAGCTCAGCTTCCTTACTTTCTCTAGCCCTCTTCACTTTCTTTACAACTTCAGCCGGAAGCTCCATATCTTCTCTCCTTCGATTGGTGGGGCCTAAGATAACGAGTCCTTTTCCGTCTACTATCGTGATTTCATGCATCACTAGGCTGTGGGCTGTTTGCCGCATCTTCTCGATCAGCAGGTACCTCCTTAAAACTCCGTTTCTAACGAATCTCCTGAACCTGATTATGCCGTCTGCTATGTGTTCTATCCCGAAGCCGAAAGCGTCTGAGGTGGTTATAGCGTACTGGGAGGTGGCCATTATGG
>CAZVJZ010000013.1:5289-8389 GCA_964627655.1 uncultured Candidatus Bathyarchaeia archaeon | reverse complement strand
CCATTATGGTGAAGCCCCACTTTGAGAGTACCTTCTTAAGGAAGTATGAGTACCTCCTAGCCATGGCGGGTCTATCCAGCCAGAACGCTGAGAGCGAGTCTATCACTAGGCGGCCCCTATCATAGCCGAGATACTTCTTCGCTTCGATGACTATGTTGACCAGTTCCTCCATATCTAGACTTTTAAGCGACCATCTATCCTCTCGCCCCATTAAGGCGTCCACTAAGACTAGCCTCGACTTCTTCAAGGCGCTTTCAAGGTCTATGTTAAACTGTTTAGCTTGAGTGATTATCGACTCTCTACTCTCCTCTGTGGTTACGTAAACGCAGAGATCTCCCTCCTTGATTCCCTGAGAGATGAAATGTATGCAGAGTATGGTTTTCCCTGTTCCAGGCTCGCCCGTTAAAGCGACGACGAAGCCTCTAGGTATTCCTCCACCGATCAATCGGTCGAGTTCCTTAATGCCCGTAGAGAGCCTTTCGAGAATCTTAAAGACCTCCAAACATAGATCGTTACTTAAGGAAACTTAAAACCGATCCCTAACAGAGAGGTTCAGCGCTCTATGATCCCTGTTTCGACCGCTATCTTTTTCGCCTCCCTATAATTCAGCTTCTTCAAGTTCAGTATCGTAAACCTCTCAGGCCTTACATCTCTAGCCAGAAGGATAGCTTCCACTATGGTTTCTGGATCTATTCCCAGCTCTTCTGCTGTCGTTGGCGCACCCACCTCATGTAGCGTGTCCCTTATCTCCCTCCAGTCGATTCCGTGTAGGTAAGCCATCAATATAGTTCCCACTCCACAGGACTCTCCATGAAGGGGAGGTTTTTTCATCAGCTTCTTTAACGCGTGGGAGAATAAGTGTTCTGAGCCACTGCATGGTCTACTGCTGCCCGCTATACCCATAGAGACGCCGCAGCTAATCAGAGCTTCGAGAAGAATTCTTAGCCCTTCCTTATCGTTAGGTCTTATGGATTTAGCGTTTTTGACGATGTGTCTTGCACCAAGCTCCGCCAAGTTTGCGGCATAGTCTCCATAGTATTCGTTCCTTATCCTGTGAGCTAACCTCCAGTCTCTAACAGCCGTGAATTTTGCTAAGACGTCTCCGCATCCGCTCGCTATCAGTTTATACGGAGAGTTTATTATAATTTCTGTATCGACGATTATTGCTATCGGAGATTGGGCCATCACAGAGTATGGTTTTCCCAGAAAGTCTAAGGAGGCTACGGGGCTTGCTATGCCGTCATGAGAAGCCGATGAAGGGACGCTTATGAACGGAATGTGAAGGTCGGCCGAGCTAAACTTAGCTAGGTCTATCTTTGACCCTCCGCCTATTCCGAACACGACTTCGGGCTTGAATTCTGAGATCTTATCTTCTATAGACTTAACTTCCCTGTCCGTCGTTAACTTGGCTATGTGACATTCTATTTTGAAACCAGCGTCTTGAAGAATATCTCTGATCTTCTTACCTAGTATCTCGAACGTCTTTTCTCCAGTCACGAGAAACGCTGAATCTTTAAATCCAAGTCTTTTACAGATCTCCGCTGTTAAGTCTGTAACGTTATCTCCGATCAGAATCTCCCTAGGTAGTTGCATCCTATGGTGATCCGGCAGCAATTCTTTATACCACACGTATTGTTTCTAACCAAAATCTGAAAGTAAACCTATACTTGACCATCCTTGAACAAGGGATATTATTTATGATTTAAGTTTTTAACGTTATCGATTGTAAACGTATGGGAGAAATGCAAAGGGTTTAAATCTGAGTTTGTTTAATTAAATTTGATACTGAGTTCTCCTGAAAAGGAAAGTGGCCAGTGAATTTTCAGGAGGAACATCAAAAAATGGAAGATATTTACGACAGATTAGTATTAAAGGGAACTACTACCATAGGAGTAGTATGCAAAGACGGAGTCATACTCTCATCTGACACGAGAGTAACGATGGGATATTTCGTAGCCCATAAGAAGGGAAAGAAGATCTATAAGCTAGATGATCATCTGGCGATGACTATTTCTGGAGGAGTAGCCGATGCACAGAAAGCCGTGGAGATACTTCAAGTGAACTCGAAGCTCTACCGCCTATATCATAAAAGACCGTTCCCTGTTAGGTCTGCGTCTGTTCTACTGTCTAACGTGCTCTTCGCTTCGAGGCCTTATCCGCTGTTAACCCAAGTGATCGTTGGAGGCATAGACGATACAGGGAGTAGAGTCTTCTCTATCGACCCCTTCGGCAGCGTGACCGAAGAGAAGTGCGTCGCTACAGGATCGGGGTCACCTATCGCTTACGGCGTACTCGAGGATAGGTATCGTGAGGACGTGACCATCCAAGAGATGCTACCAGTAGTAGTGAAAGCTATCAAGTCTGCGATGAGCAGGGATACAGCGAGCGGAGACAGCTTCGACGTATCGATAATCGATGAGAACGGCTATAAAGAACTCACTGACGAAGAAAAGAATAGGATAATAGAGGGTTAGGAGCGATTCTAGATAGTGGCTTTTCAGTCGAAGAATGAGCTAAGTATAAGCAATCAGATCTTACAGAAGATTCCTAAAGAAGCTGAGATCACTAGGATAGAGTATGAAGGACCCGCCATAGCGATCTATGCTAAGAGACCTGAAGTACTGATAGAGAAGGGCTCTGTGATCTCGGAGATAGTTAGCGCTATCAGGAAACGTATAGTCATACGCTCAGATCCCTCGGTGAGGAAGCCTGAGAATGAAGCAGAGAGTATAATCTCCGGGCTGATACCTAAGGAAGCCGAAGTTACGAACATAAGGTTCGATCCAACTTTAGGAGAAGTGATAATCGAGGCAAAGAAGCCAGGTCTAGCCATAGGTAAAAACGGTGTAATCCTTCAGAAGATAGTCAGATACACTAAGTGGAGGCCGAGAATTCTAAGGGCTCCCCCTATACACTCCAAAATAATAGCTCAACTAAGACACTATCTATATAAAGAGAGTAAAGAGAGGGAAAACATTCTTCACTCTGTCGGAGAAAGGATTTTCAGGCCTCTGAAACTTGAGATCGGCGATATCTGCATCACAGCGCTCGGAGGATTTCGGGAGGTCGGTAGGTCAGCCATCCTAGTTCGAACGAGGGA
>CAZVJZ010000013.1:0-5279 GCA_964627655.1 uncultured Candidatus Bathyarchaeia archaeon | reverse complement strand
ACTTCTAGACTGCGGTGTGAATCTAGGAGCCGAAAAACCGATCGATAGTTTTCCAAGACTTGACCAACAGCAATTCGATTTAGAAAGTTTAGATGCGGTGGTCGTAAGCCACGCACATCTAGACCATTGCGGCTTCGTGCCTTACCTCTATAAGTATGGTTACGACGGCCCGGTCTATTGCTCCGAACCCACACAAGCGCTTATGACCCTCCTACAGCTGGACTATTTAGACGTCGCCTCGAAGCAGGGTTTGGTTCCTCCATATGGACAGAAGGACGTTAGAGAGGCTGCCATCCACACTATACCGCTTGCCTATGGGGTCGTAACAGACATTTCTCCGGATATTAGGTTGACCCTTCACAACGCTGGACATATACTCGGTTCGTCGATAATACACCTACATATAGGGGAAGGAGTCCATAACATCGTTTATACCGGAGACTATAAGTATGCTAGAACCCTGCTTCTCGAACCTGCAGCGACCGAGTTCCCACGGGTCGAAACGATAATCACCGAGTCCACCTACGGGTCGGTTCAGGATATTATGCCCTCGAGGAGAGAGTCTGAAAAAACGTTTATCGATATACTGAATAAAACTTTAGAGGGCGGTGGTAAGGTACTCATACCGGTTCCGGCGGTTGGAAGAGCACAGGAAATTATGCTTATAATCGACAATTACATACGGAAAGGGTTGCTTAGGGAGGTTCCAGTCTTCATCGAAGGCATGATCTCTGAGGCCACGGCCATCCACACAGCCTACCCAGAATACTTAGGTAGAGAGGTTTACAGTAAGATGCTCTACGAGAACGTTAACCCGTTTAAGTCTGACTACTTTACGATAGTCGAGCATCCGAGTGCAAGGGACGAGATAGTGGAAGGTGAACCATGTATAATAATGGCTACTTCAGGAATGCTGGAAGGAGGGCCTGTCATAGAGTACTTCACACAGCTAGCGGAAGACGAGAAGAACACGATAGTCTTCGTTAGCTATCAGATAGAGGGAACCTTAGGCTCCAGAATCCTTAAAGGTGTGAGGGATATCTCGATGTTGACGAGCGAAGGTAAAATGCGGGTTATACGGTTAAGGATGAATGTTAAGCAGATCAAAGGTTTCTCTGGTCACTCGGATAGGAGAGAGCTTATGCGATATCTGCAGAAATTCTCGTCTAAGCTTGAGAGGATAATCGTATGTCATGGTGAAAGGTCTAAGGCATTAAGTTTCTCCGAGGCGCTACGTAAGAGGTTTAAAGCTGAGGTACTGGTTCCAGAAGTTCTAGAGACCGTTAGACTGAAATAGTGGTTTTCTCTCTCCATATTTTTATAGTTTTTGGAGTAACTACGATACGGTCTTCACCTAAACGGGCGATGTCTCCATTAACGCTTAACACGAAATCTTGAAGTTCGCTTATAGCGGCCTTCACGTCTTCTATGCTCTTTTCGGCCAGAGGGGTGAAACGTACGATCAAGATGTTTCCAGATTTTAGCTCAGCTTTTACTCTGTCTAAATCCTCTAAACTACGAAGCTTAAAAGCTTTCACATATATCTCCTTTCCTTCCTTCTCTACGGAATTCTCTCTTAAATTCTCAGATGGTCCTTCATCTTTTTTACCAAACATCTTTCCGATGAACCTATCGATCTTAGGCAAACGCCAAACACCTATCGATAAAACTTTATATCCTCGGTGGGAGTTAAAAGTTTTCACATACATTTAACGCTACAAAGGTAGTTTTATATCTCTAAATTAAGAATCTTAAATCTTGTAACGCCATGAGTTCTAATAAGCTTCTCGAGGAAGAAACAGTTTCAGAGGATAAGGAAAGAATAGTTACACTTTTAGGGGTTAAGCAGGCTAGAGTAGGTTATTGTTTCGTATTCCTCGATGATTCAAACGAATACTGTAACGGCTGCGAGCGTAGACCCGTATGTCTAGGAAACCTGGAAGCTAAAAGAGTATACCGGGTTATAAAGGTGAGAGGGAGGATTTTCCCCTGTAAGGTTCATGCGGAAGGCGTCAGCGTCGTCGAGGTAGTCGAAGCCGATATAATTGCGGCTGTACCTAAGAGTCAAGCCTTCGAAGGGGCGATCCTCACCTTTCAAAGTTTGGAATGTGAAGACTTAGAGTGTCCTATGTACGAGATATGCCACCCTCAAGGAGTCTCAGACGGAGAAAAATGTAAGGTTCTTAAGATCGACAAGAACTTTTTCTGTCCTAAGTCTTTTCCTCTTGTGAAGGTTCTTCTTCGGCGGGTGCAGGGCGCTCAAAAGACTCGATAAACTTCACCATGGCGATCTCTGGGAAGAACTTCAATATGTCTGTGGCCATGCCCCGCTTCATGAACTGCAAGCCTTCAAGGTAGAATGCCTCGTCTGGTATAGTCACAGTAACCTCCTTCTCTTTCAGGTCTACCTTAAACTTGTTTACGTCGACCGTCCGAATCCTCCTATGTATGAGGGCCAAGATCTTATCTAGTTTATCGGTTAGCTTCTTCTTCACAGTGATCTCGTAGACCAAGGTTTTTCCGGCTAAGGGCGGGTTGAAATCGAGTTGAACCCTCCCGGCGCCCACAGACCTTACGGTCGCCAACCTACCATCGAACTCGACGCGCATACCTGGGACCGGCCTGATCCCGTTTGAGGAGAACCTTCTTAATGGAACCATCCTTATCTTGTTTGGGTCTCTAAGTCCAAACGCTTTTTCAGGCGGAACCTCAACCTTATCGGTTTTTCCTACCTCCATCTTCTTTAGATGCTCTTCCACGCTTTTGAGTATCCACCCTTCACCCACCACGATCAACTTAGGCTCGTAGACTTCCCCAGCCCTGTAAAGTCCCTCTTTTCTAGCTACCTCTTCACTTGTAGTCTCGAATACTTCACCGGTCTCTTTAACCTTTCCAGTATACTCGACTAGTATAAAGTCGCCGTCGTCTATCGGCATTTTTGACCACACCCACCTTTTGCTAGAATCATATGTCATCTTTTTTAAATTCTTTTCTAAAATCTTAAGGTCGTAGATCGATTAAAGCCTGAAAACATACTTAAAGAATAACATTAGAATTTTAGGTGTAAGAAGGGTGGACCGATGTCTTCGGCCGTTATAGGATCTAAAGACTGTGAAGATAGAAAAACCAAGGGGACCTTACGTCGCTTCTGGAAGTTTAAGGGCTACAACGTCGAGCTAGCTCTATTCGTCTCCGCCTTAGCAGTCTATAGCTTCTCGAATTTAAACCATCCCGGTTGGTATAATCACTACGTTTACTTGGCGGACGCCTTCATACACGGTAGGTTAGACCTGCGAGGAAATGTTACAGGCTACCCACTGTTCGACCTAGATATCGTTCATATAAACGGTAAGGCATACATCCCCTTCCCTCCGATGCCTGCGGTATTACTTATTCCTTGGGTTTTAGTCTCAGGGTTAAATGCGAATCAAGAGTTTATGACCCACCTTATAGGAGCTTGCAACGTCGCTTTAGCTTACCGTTTACTAAAAAAGTTTGGATGTAGGAGGGAAGTTGCTTTAGCGCTAACAGTACTTTTCGGCTTCGGGACGGTCCACTGGTACGCAGCGATGATAGGTACGACTTGGTTTTACGCTCACGTAGTCGCAGTCTTCTTCACTCTACTCTCCTTCCTAACAATCGTAGGTAAAGAGAGATCTTTCCCGGCTGGTCTACTGCTTGGGGCGGCTACGCTAAGCCGTCAACTCACGGTTCTATCGTCGTTTTTCATCTTGTTAAGGCTAAAAAAGAGAGATGAACACTTCTTTAGAGAAGCCGTTAAATTCGTCGCTGGAGCATCTATTCCCATAGGACTGTACCTTATATATAACTATGTTAGGGTCGGAGCAATATTCGATGTCACCTATCAGTCCCTCTATCACCTATACAGGCCTGAAGCTTCTAAGACTTATGGTATGTTCGACGTTCACTGGATACCCTCTGGCCTCTATATAATGTTGCTTAAAGGTCCCGAATATATCGGTAATTTCCCTTGGCAGCCGTTAAAGTTTCCCTATTTTCGTCCGTCAGAGTATGGTATGAGTTTGTTACTGGTAACCCCGATGTTTCTCTATGCATTAAAGGCTGTGAAGAAAGATCCTGAGATAATCGGCTGTTGGTTGTCCGTCATAACAGCATCGTTAGTGGGTCTGATGTACTTTAACCATGGTTGGGTTCAGTTTGGGTACAGGTTTAGCTTAGACTTCACCCCTGCGTTGATGCTTCTCGTTGCGAAAGGGTTTGAAAATAAGTTGACCTCAATCAGGATAGCCGGGATATTATACTGTATCCTTGTTAACGCATGGGGGGTGTATTGGGGGAATCTATTACACTGGTAAAAAAAGGTTTCCAATTAAGTGGTTTATCCGTTCTAGTGGTGATCCCTTCTTTCCTTTATTTCCCTCTTCCTGAATTCGCTTATGAAGTTTGCTAGTTCATCCACAAATATCTCTAAGATTCTCCTACCCTTCTCTCTGGTAGCTTTAGTCGGATCTCCCAGTACGCCAGTATTCGATATGCGGCTTATCCAATCCATAAATTGGACGTTTCCTCCTGAAACCGCAAACGACTCGAATTCTGGGGACCATCCCCAACGAATGTACTTTGATTTAGGGTAACTCCAGTCCCTTCTGGCCTTACTCATATCGACGAGTTCAGGCTTAAGGTAGAGCATTAAGGATGTCTCTAGCTCGCCGGCGTGTCCACACTCACCTTCAAGTAGACCCTTAACCTTATCCCAGCCTAGGTTTAGATAAGTTAGCGATGCACACAGCGCGTTGGTCTCTAACGTGGCTCTTCTAGCCGCTATTTCGGCTAATGCTGTGTTACTTCCATGCCCGTTAACGATTATGATTCTACGGAACCCGTGATGTGCGAGGCTCTTGCATATACATAAGAGGAAGTCTATCCAAGGTTTGAAGTCTATATGTATTGTGGCCGGGAAGTCTAGGTGATGTTCGTTGTATCCATAGCTTAGAGGTGGGAGAACCACGGCCTCACTGGGTATCTTCTCTGCAGCCTCTTACAGACCTCGAAACACAAGAAGGCGCCCGTCATAGTAGGTAGGTGGGGGCCATGCTGCTCTGTAGACCCGACTGGAATTAAAGGTACCCTCTCTTCTTTAACCGCCTTTTTAATCTCAGGCCAACTCATCTCCTCATATAGAATCTTACCCAAATTTGCCATCCTCCAAGCAATTATTAAGCATTTTTGAAAGTAAAAGCTTGGCCGACCGTGAAGACAGGCTTCTCGTTCGGATTGTCCGGATTTATCACACCTGA
>CAZVJZ010000012.1:2436-20236 GCA_964627655.1 uncultured Candidatus Bathyarchaeia archaeon | reverse complement strand
TCTCCCTTTAAAGGTCTTCCAGAGCTCTGAGATCGGGCAGCGGTCGGTATCTATGTCCGATCTATCTTCTATCAGGTAGTGTGAACTCCTGTAGATCGGTTGATCGTCCTCCAAGTATAGGATATTATGGTCTCCGCCGTTCGGGGTGAGGCCGGACCATTCATACCCGAGGAACGTGACGAACCTTCCAGGCTGGTTGAACCGTTTAGTCTCGATGCATACGTCCTCCCAAAGTTCCTTGGAAACTTGGAAGTCGTTTCCCTGCCAGCTACAGAAGTCTATCGCCGCTACGTCTCTTGCGAACTCGAAGTACTCTCTCGGAGTACCTGTGCCTACGGTGTCGGCGAGTATATCTCTAGCTTTACCGTGAGTCTGACCGTGGAGGTCACCCCAATAAACCTTCCATCTAGCGTCTTCTCCTCGACATAGGATCGGGTTGCTCACTGCTCTAAGGCCTGAAGAATCTGCGACCTCAAGCCTGTAGAGACCCGACTCCTTCAGCGAGACTCCCTCAAACCGTTTAACTCCTCTATCGCTACTTTTAAAGACGTATGAAGGAGGTAGCTGGTCGAATCGCTCTGCTCGAGTGAAGGTTACTTCACCCTTATAGTTTGGGGAGGGGTTACCCCAGCTATCTAAGACCCTTACGGTCACGGCGAAAGACTCTCTAGGCGTAACGATCGAGGGCGCCACAACCTGTAGTTCCTCCGCCGGGCCACCGATGATCGTAACCTTCGGGGAGTTCACCTCGACGTATCTCCCCGTGCCGAAGGGGTCCACTAGAACCTTGAATATGCGCTCACTTTCCTGGAAGGTTTGAATCCTTAGCCCGGGGCCTCCTCCGCTTCTATCTCCTAAGGTAACTACTATCTGGTCTCCCTCCTTCAGTGATCCGTCGTAAACTTCTACACGTAGAGCCTTAAACCAAGGCCTGTAGAAGCCTCGTTCGTCGAACAGTGGCTTAAGCTTAGCCTCTCCGGTCGTGTATACTGTGGTGTATCCAGAGGCTTGTGGGTCGCTGAATTGTGGACGCTCATCGTCGCAGACGTATTTCCAAGCGATCAGTATGGAGCCCCTGTCGTCTATCCCGTACCGACCTACCGTGAATTTTATCCTTAAAGTGTTCATCGTACCTGCTGTTAGAAGGCCCTTAGGCTCTATTTCGGCTCTTCCATATAGGTCGCTTGTCTGCATGACCGGCATTTTAAAGAGTTTAAGGATTTATGTGTTATGAAACTCCTCTCTCGCCCTTTCGTATATTTTTCATGAGAACCATTCTAACTGTTAGAATCGAGTGCTTAGACTGCCCCTGTATTCTCGACTGTGAGGGGCGCATGGACAGACGAGGTGTACAATGCTTCTTTAAGCCTCACAGGTCTTCGAAGCCACCCACAATGGATAAACTCTTTTCAGTAACGGTTATTTGGCGGATTTCTTAACCTTTCTATGTGCACTACTACGTAACCTTAACGACTAGATGTAACCTGAAGTGCGTGTACTGTTACGGTAAGGCGCTTGAAGACTTCGACAGCGACTTCGGGGACTATGAGATAGACTACTCTATCCCAAGCGAGATTACATATAGCATAGACGACCTTAAAAAGTTCCTCGGCAGAGACCCGGACGTGACGCTAGTCTTCTATGGCGGGGAACCACTGCTTAGAATGGATAAGATGAAGGTCATCATGGACGAGGTGCCTGCTAAACGCTATATCCTACAGACCAACGGCATACTCCTAGACAAGTTAGAGCAGGAATATGCCAGCAGGCTTCACACGATACTCGTCTCTATAGACGGAAACGAGGAAACCACGGACCGTAACAGGGGGAAGGGAACCTACAGGAAAGTAGTGGAGAACGTGAAATTGCTGCGTAGGAGAGGGTTTAAAGGCGAGGTTATAGCGCGGATGACGGTTAACGAGAACGTGGAGGTCGAGAGTCAGGTTAAGTGGCTTCTGCTCAACGAGGAGTGTCCATTCACTTCGGTTCACTGGCAGTTAGACGCACTTTTCGGTAAAAAAGAGCTTGAAAGAAGAAACTTTGGGGAGTGGAGTGAAAAGGTCTACAACCCACAGATCCGAAGACTGATAAGGTTTTGGGTTTCATGGATGGAGAGTTACGGCGAGGTTTTAAGGCTCTACCCCTTCGTCGGTGTCATGGAATCGATACTCACCGGAGAGCCTGCCAAGCTTAGGTGTGGGGCGGGATGGACGTTCTTCAACATCCAGACCGACGGTAAACTTACTCCCTGCCCCGTGATGGCCGGGATGAGAGACTTCTATCTCGGAGACATATTCAGCATGGCCCCGCAGGATGTCCGTAAGGTTTACGTCTCGGACCCCTGCACTCGGTGTTCCCTGTATAGTCTATGCGGAGGACGCTGCCTCTACGCTAACGTAACGAAGCTGTGGGGTGAAAAAGGATTTAAGCTCGTGTGTAGGACCGTTGAGAACCTTATCTACGCTTTGAAGAAGGCTGCTCCTAAGGTCCGGGAACTCATATCGAAAGGCATAGTGAGTTACGAGGACTTCCATTACCCAAAGTACAACAGCTGTGAGATAATCCCGTAGATTCTCTAAAATCTGTTGTAGCTGACTATCTCGCTTAGACTCTTTCTCCTCGGCGGAGGAGGTATCTCCTCGGGGTAACCGAAAGATATTAGGCAGACTACCTTCCATTCTTCTGGTATGCCGAGTGAGCTCTTTACTTTAGCTTCGTCAAAGTCTCCTATCCAGCAGGACCCTACACCCATACTCCAAGCTGCTAGAACCATGTTCTGCAGGGCGATCGCAGTATCTATCGTCGACCATTTCTTGGAATACTCGTCTCCCTGATATCCGCAGCCGACCACGGTGAATGCTGAGTCTCTTATGAAGCGATTCCAAGTCCTATCTCCGAGTAGGAATTTAAGTTTATCGTCTGTTACTACTATGAACCTCCATGGCTGCCTGTTGTTAGCTGAGGGAGCCATTCTCCCAGCTTCCAGTATCTTTAGCATCACGTCCTCCGGAATAGGCTTCTTTTTATATCGTCTTATACTCCTCCTGCTTAGAATAACTTCGACTAGAGAGCTCGACAAGGGCCTTTCTTCCTCCTATAGAGGATGCCGGTAGAGTTAACTAGATTTTCGATTTTTAATTTAATATCTTCCTTTTAACCTTTAATGGATGACACGCAAGTCAGGCTTTAGACTTCTCTTTCTTCTTTGCCTTTAGGACTTGGATTAACGCTTTGGTGTAGTCGGCTGCCGCAGAGAAGTATCCCCTCTCGAAGTCGGGTAGCATCTTCGCCTTAGCGTTCTTCAGGAATCGTCTAACGGCTCCTCTGAGCTCGCTTATCTTTAGGTCTCTGTTCGAGAAGAAGGAGTACTGGTCACCCGTTCTTTTTACGAGGTATACGCCTCTCAGGGCGTGGAGATAGCCTTCACCCCATTCATCGTCCTTCAACTTAGACTTTATCTCGTCATACACGTGTAGGGCGTTTGCGAACTGTCTGGATTCGAGAAACCTAGCGAAATCGAGTAAAAGCTGCTTCTCCGGCGGCATCAAGTTCCTCCTTCTTCCAAGTCTTCGATCCCGTTCTCGGTTATCTTGAAGGTTACCTCGCCTTCCGGGAGGTAGGGGCTTGAAACCAACCGGGCTATCCTGACAGGGCCTCTATGAGCCTTCCTGAGGTAGATTCTGGTGTGACTGGTATGGGCGACTATGTGGCCTCCAATAGGGTATGTGGAGTCTCCGAAGAAGACGTCTGGCTTAGCCATAACCTGATTGGTGACTACGGCTACCGCGTTGAAGGCTCTAGCCAAGCGTATTAGCTTATGCATGTGCTTATTTAGCTTCTGCTGTCTCTCGGCGAGCATCTCTCTACCTAGATACTCGCTTCTGAAGTGAGCTGTTAGAGAGTCGATTACTATCAGACGAACGTTATTCTCTTTGATCACTTTATCAGCGTTTTCCAGCAGGAATATCTGGTGGTCTGACGTATAGGCCTCTGCGTAGATTATGTTTCTTACGGTTTCTTGAACGTCTAAGCCGAGGTGTTTAGCCATTTGAACTATCCTTTCGGTTCTGAAGGTGTTTTCTGTGTCTATGTAGAGGGCTGCACCTCCTAAGCCTCCCCTCTCGGGCGGTAGCTGAACGTTAACGCAGAGTTGATGGCATATCTGACTCTTCCCGCTTCCATACTCGCCGTAAAACTCGGTTATAGTCTGCGTTTCGAGGCCTCCACCGAGTAGGGCGTCTAGACCCCGGCTTCCGGTGGTCAACCTCAACACTTTCTTCCGCATCTCGAGAAGCTCGTCCGCCCTGACGAATGCTAACGCTATAGACGACCTAGCGGCTTGAATAACCTCTCTAGCCCTAGCTTCGCTTAGACCTGCTAGCTCGAGCTCCCTAGTCGTGGCTGTAGCCAGAGCCTCTATGGTATGAAAGCCAGCCTCCTTTAGCTTCTTAGCCGTGGAGGGCCCTATGCCCGGAATATCCTCTATGAACTCGAAGTGCTTCTTCCGCTGCCCTACCTCTTCATTCACTAGTTCGTGTCCCTCGATAAATAAAGGGAGATTAACGTTCTTAAAAATGTAAACCTTAAAGAGGTCGCTCTTTACCGTCCTCTAGATGGAAGGCGAGGTTACGGTACACTTTCTTGGATCCATCGATATTCTAGAAAACTCTTCAGTCTCTTTTCAGGAGAAGATTCATCGAGACCGTGTAAAATTCATGAACTCTCTGATTTTATGTATCTCGATCAGGTTGCTTGCGTTCTTCACGACCGTTCTGAAGGCCGCCGTGAACAATACAGTATCTTCGTCCTCTATCAGATTCATGAGGCGAAGTTTATCTGCGACCGTCAGTATCCGGTCTTTCTCACCGCTATAGTCTATGCAGACTGGATACACACCGAAAACGAGTTCAAGCTGTTTTTTAACCCTTCTTTCTGGTGTAACGGCTATTATCGGGTGTGCGAGCCTGAATCTTGCTATCATCTTTGCCGTATATCCTGACCTAGTTAAGGTGACTATCTTGTCGATAGGCATGTTTTTGCAGATCCTTTGAATAGCCTTACTTATGGCGTCTGAAATGTCGACGAACCTCCCTTCTTCTACACGACTTTTCGCGGCAGACTCCGTCTCTTTTGCGATTCTAGTCATCATGGAAACTGCTTCAACAGGATATCTGCCTATCGAGGTCTCTCCTGAAAGCATCACCGCATCTGTCCCGTCCAATATTGCGTTAGCCACGTCGCTGACTTCAGCCCTTGTCGGAGTCGGTTGGTTGATCATAGATTCAAGCATCTCGGTAGCGGTTACGACGGTTCTCCCTCTTTGATTACATAGTTTAATCATCGATTTCTGAATCAACGGAACCTTTTCAAGTTCTATCTCGACGCCTAGGTCGCCTCTAGCTATCATTATGCAATCTACAGCGTCTAAAATCTCTTCAAAGTTTTTAACTCCTTCAAAGTTTTCGATTTTAGCGATTATCCCTCCCTTAAAACCGTCGGCCTCAGCTCTTAGATTATTCACGTCTTTAACGTTTCTCGTGAACGAGAGGGCTATGTACTCCGCATCGTATTTCTCTGCAAACTTAATGATCTTTAAGTCCTTTTTCGAGAGGGATGGAACAGAAAGCCGTTTATTTGGTATGTTTACTCCCTTCCCGTCGCTTATTTCACCGTCGTTCATCGCCAACAGACGTAGCCTTCCATTAACCTTCTCGACAACCCGTGTTTTGATCCTGCCGTTATCGATGTAGACGTAATCGCCGACATCGATCTCACCGTAGAAGCTATGGTTAAAACTGATTTCCTCGTGGCCGAAGCCTATCTCCATAACCTCTCCCTTCTTGATAGTTTTCTTTCGTCTAACTCGAAGCCTTATTTCAGGCCCTTTGATATCGACTATGATAGGTATATCGGCTATCTCTCGAACGCTATTTACGATCGTCTTGTATTGGTCTAGATCTCCATATGCTGTATTTATTCTGGCACCGTTCATTCCAGCTCGATACAGTCTCTTCAGAACGCCTTTTGAGAGGCTGGCCGGACCGATCGTGCAGACAATCTTAGTTTTCTTCAACACAAAAGCTTCCTATGTTTCACTAGTAAAGATCGTCATGCATCGTTTTAATCTACCGGTTTTTGGATTACTGTTCTAAAATGTTGAAGACCCGAGCATTATTTAAGAGAGAAGCACCGATCTCTGTCTGGAGAGATGAAATCTAATTATGTTTGGAGTAAACGAAGGAGTAGAAGAGAGGGTTATAAGAGACCCTGTCTGCGGGATGCCTGTAGAACCTAAGAAGACGAGGTTTAAGATTGAGGTTGTGGGGAAAACATACTATTTCTGCAGCGAATATTGTAAGCGCAGATTTTTTGAAAGGCCTAGAATAGCGTATTTCTCTATGGAAGTGGGAATAAAGAGTGAGATTCCAACTTACAGCGGAGGATTAGGAGCCCTGGCGGGAGACACTATAAGGTCTAGCGCAGACCTAAGGGTGCCGTTGACTGCAGTCACTCTCGTCAGCAGGAAAGGGTATTTGAAACAGAAGTTAACCGAGGAAGGTGAACAGTTAGAGTATCCAGATGAATGGAGCCCTTCAGAGTATATGAGTCTATTGCCTCAGACCGTTAAAGTGAGAATAGAAGACAGAGACGTGAAGGTTGGGGCTTGGATCTATGAGCATCAAAGCGTCACTGGCGGAGTGGTCTTCATACTGTTCCTAGATACGGACATCGAAGGAAACACGCTGGAAGACAGAAGGATAACAGACGTCCTCTATGGGGGAGACGACAGATATAGACTGAAACAGGAGATAGTCTTAGGAATAGGTGGAGTGAGGATGCTCAGAGCTTTAAACGTCGACGTCGCCAAGTACCACATGAACGAGGGGCACTCAAGCTTACTTACACTCGAGTTGCTCAAAGAGAGAGCTATGGACGAGGACAAGGTAAAGAACCTATGCATCTTCACCACCCATACACCCGTCGAAGCAGCGTTCGATAAATTCTCTTACGACTTAGTTCGAGAATTGCTAGGAGACGATGCTTTAGACGTCTTAAAGAGGTATGGCGGACAAGACAGGTTAAACATGACGCTTCTAGCTCTGAATCTAAGTAAATACACGAACGGTGTCACAAAGGAGCATATGGAATACTCGAGGAAGTTGTTTCCAGGATACCACATTATGTCTGTGACGAACGGTGTCCACTCTTACACGTGGACCTCCCCTTATTTCAGGCGGCTCTTTGACAAGTATATTCCTGGATGGGCGAACGAGCCTGAACTACTCGTGAGGGTTGAAGTGATCCCGGATGAGGATATGTGGGAGGCCCATATAAAGGCGAAGACCTCTTTGCTCAGATTCGTTCGAGAAAAGACTGGAGTCGAGATGAACGTCGACACCTTAACTTTAGGATTTGCTCGGAGGGCCACATCGTATAAAAGGGCTACTTTGATTTTCTCGAACATCGACAAGTTGAGAGAGGTAAACGACTTTGGAAAGATTCAATTGATCTTCGCTGGTAAGGCGCATCCTCGAGACTTAGAGGGTAAAAGAATCATAAGAGAAATCCATAACTATATGAGAATGTTAAAAAGCGAGATCAAGACAGTCTACTTAGAGAACTACAATCTGGAGATCGCTGCTAAACTTACCTCCGGAGTAGACGTTTGGTTGAATACGCCTTTACCTCCGCTCGAGGCCTCTGGGACAAGCGGCATGAAAGCAGCACACAATGGCGTGATAAACTTCAGCGTCCTAGACGGATGGTGGATAGAAGGATGCATCGAAGGCGTAACAGGATGGTCTATAGGTCCACCGCCAAACGAACCAGTCGAAGAGGCTAAGAGAAGGAGGATGGAGCTTGAAGACCTCTACAGTAAGTTGAGGTATCTGATCATCCCCGTCTTCTACGACAGGAGAGACGAGTGGGTTAATATGATGGACAACTCGATCGGGAAAGTCGCATACTACTTCAACAGTCACAGGATGATACGTAGATACGTGACGGAAGCTTACTTGCTATAAGGAAGTGAGCCAAAAAGTAGAGAATTATACTTAGGATTCGACCTAACCTGATACCGTGTCCAGAAGACTCATAAACGATAAATCTTGAATCCGATGTAACGTATTCTCTCTCAGAGAAGGGGTAACCGGCTTAGGAGATATGTAATTTATATCCTCCTTCTAATAAGAGATTAAGATTATCTGCTGTTCAGAGGGGCTCTTATGGGTGGGAAGGAGCTCCATAAGTTTAAATGGATCCTAGTTCTCGAGCTAGCCTTTGCTGGAGCATATCTAGCTCTCACGAGAGGTCTTTTCGTCATCTTTCTAGTCTCTATAGGATACAAAGTTAAGGGAATCTCGCTGGTCATGTTAGCCTCTGCAGCCGTAGCCATCGTGATGGGGATCCTGATCTACCGGTTCCCCTCCTTCATCGTCCGTAGGGTTAAGCTGAAACTCGTCACGTTTCACGGTTTAGAGAGGGTTATGTGGTTCTTTATCCCCTTCATTCAAGACCCGCTAACCGTTTCGATCCTGTATTCTTTATACATGGTTTTCTCGTTCTTCGTTAGCACGTTCATGAACTTCGTGATCTACGGGTCTTTAAGCGAGGTCGACGTGAAGGACATCTTAGCTAAACGCTCTGCGAGCGGTGGAGCCTCAAACATCGTAGGATTCCTGCTAGGCGCTTTTCTCCTAGCCTTTCTTCCAGGGAAAGATAAATTCGTTTACATATTCTCTTTAGGGGCTGCTTTAGGCCTCCTCTCGACGTTTCTGATAACCTTTTTAAGCCTCTCCCACCTCGAAAACGCTGCCCTACCGAAGGTCGTGAAAGAGCCGGAGAGGATATTCTCTTCCTCACTCTTCTTCGTAACCTTACTTATGGGAGGAAACTTGCTAGGCATGGTGTGGACACCCTATGTCATGAACCGACTCGGCGGTCCAGACTATCTGGCAGCCTTGATGAACCTGATAGGAACCGTCTCGAGTATACTTGCTTCTCTCTTTTGGGGTGGAAAATCTTTCAAGGCTTTAAGGCTGAGTCACATATCGAACGTTCTGAACCCTCTGATAATATGGCTTACGACAGAGCCTACGGTTCATATAGCGATCTCGGCGTTCAATTCCTTCACGTACACCGGTGCGAGTTTTCTGGGGAGCTTCCTGTTCGCAAAGTACAAGGAGTGGTTTGGCGCTGTCCACTCGAGCGTTTTGTTAGCTACTTTAGGGAACATAGCGGTGTTGATGGCTGCTCCCATCGGAATAATAGCGAGGGAAGACTACTCGCTGACTTTCTCGGTAACCTTCGCGGTTTTAATAGCCTCCGTCTTACTCTCTCTAGTTACCGTTCCCGAGGTAGCGATAGTTTCGGAGGACACGGCTAGAACGTATTCGTTTGTCCTTTATAGAAGCAGTGTAACAGGTTATAGGACTACGGTCGAGATATCTAAGGAGACCGTCATCACCACCCTCAGACTGCTGGCGGCAACCCTAGTCTTCATAATGTTATACGTGATCTACAGGCTGCTATCGATCCTCACCATGGGCTGAAGCAATTTTATTAAACTATACTTACTTAAACATATTCTTTGGAGGTTTAGATGACGGGTCAGAGCCTCTGGGAACTAATAATGTCGGCACTCCGCCAGATAGCTCAGGAACTGATCTACCTAACGCCGAAGATCTTCACAGCCTTGATAGTATTCGCTATAGCCTTTGCGTTCATAAAGGCTGTTAATGTCCTTTTAAGGAAAAGCCTCAAATTCGCTAAGCTGGATAAGTTCTTCAAGGCAGTCTCAGGGTTCTCGTTACCCTTCTCCATAGATAGCTTTCTAATATTCTTGGCAGACCTAGGGATGTCGCTCATCGTCCTCTACGTCGTACTCGGACTCTTCTTAGAGGCTCAATACATCCGCATGGTAACCGACTGGTTGTATTATGGAGCCCGCGTGATAAGTATAGTCGTCATAACGATCTTTCTATTCTCGATCTTCGGTGTAGTTATGGATAGGATTCGGGTTGAGAGCAGACTTAGAAGCTATAGCCTGTTCATCATCCTTCTCTTAGTAACAGCGATGTTGGTGGATGTTACAGCACTCAGCGAGCAGGTGAAAAACGCGTTGATAACAGGGCTCTCCATAGGAGTCGGTATATCTGTAGGAGTCTTTGCCGTGTGGTTCTTCTTCCACGACTATCTGGACAAGCTAATCTTGAGCAAAAGCGAGCGGAGAGAAGAAAGTTAAAGCATCCTTATAAAAGTCGTTTAGACAAGTAAATCGAAATGAATCAGTACCTTCTATGTTTCTGGTAGCATTCCCTACAATATACAGGTCTTCCCTTGACCGGCTTGAATGGAACTTCTATCTCTTTTCCGCAGTCGGAGCACACAGCCTTATACATTCTCCTCGTTTTACCCAACCTAGAAGACCTTTCTCTATAGCTCCACCTATAAGCTTCAGCAACCGTTTTTTCAGAGAGGTTATTCTCTAGGTTGACAGTTGAGATCTCCTCGTCAGACTTTTTATAGCTTCCATACTTACCGATGTTTAGTCTCATGGAGCCTCTGAAAGTATTTACATAGCCGTTCTCGATCTCTATCACGTCGCCTACAGAGATCTCTTCTATCGCCTCATCCCATAGGGTGAGTTGGATGCAGCCTGACTCGTCGCCTATCAGAGCATCCGCCACATGATGTTCTGTACCGTCGCTTCTGAACGTAACGGTTCTAGTTTCACCCTTCTCGAGTATCTTACCCAAAACGTTTACTCCACGCGAAGATGGAGTTAAACTCTCAATCTTAACATAGACCGGCTTAGACATCTTAGACCCGAGATACAATTTCCTCTCCGCATTATTATAGTTTTGCTTATCAGAGGACCGAATCTTGATCTCTGTTTTTAACTCATATTCTGAGAGTATGCTTAAATCCCATCCACCGTTTAAGTCGATAAATATAAAACATACTTTATTATGGTCCTTCCACCTAATTTATTTGAATATGCATGAAAACGATCCCGATAGCTCTTTAAGTTTGGTTTCTGGGGAGAAAGCGGCCGGTTACTCGACGGTCATTACTCTACTCCTTGCCTGTTTCAAAGGTGTAGTTGGATATCTAAGCGGGAGCGTAGCTTTAACGACCGACGCTTTTCATAGCGGAGCGGACAGCATAACCAGGTTTGCCTCGTGGTTTGGACTCAAAGCCTCTCAGAGAAAACCTGACGAGAAGTTCCCGTACGGATATTACAAGGCTGAGACTTTAACAGCCCTTTTCGTGAGCGCCATCATAGTATACGCGGGATACGAACTGTTGGTTGAGGGATTCTCAAAGTTCTATGAAGGGACTAGGCTGACGCTTCCGTATTTCGCTTTCTTCACAACAGCCGTCTCGACGGTGGTGTCGTTAGCTTTAGCCCGATACACCGGTAGGATCGGAAGGAGGATAGGCTCTCAGTCGCTCATCGCATGCGCTGAGGAGATGAAGATAGACGTCTACTCATCGATTATGGTTTTAGTCGCCGTGTTCTCGACGTATTTAGCCGTACCTTACGTAGAGGCAGTGATAAGCATCGTGCTCTCGTTGATGGTTCTTAAAGTAGGTTTGGAAAACGCGAAGGTTGCTTTATACGGCTTGATGGACGTGAGCCCAAGCAAGGAGATAGAGAGGAGAGTTGAAGACGTTCTTGAGTCTTGCAGGGAAATCGAGGAGTATGAGAACCTTAAGCTGAGGCAGGCCGGCCCTTACGTCTTCGGTGAAGTAGTCGTTAAGATGAGGAAGTTCATCGACGTGAGTAGGGCATACGAGATCTCAGAGAGGATAGAAGAGAGGATTAAAAAAGTAGTTCCGAGGGTGGAGTCCTTCAACATCATAGTTAAGCCTTACAAACCTAAAGTTCAGAGAGTTGCTATACCTGTCAAAGAGGATGCAGGGTTGAAGTCTAATCTCATCGACCATTTCGGCAGGGCTAAGTACCTCATACTGGTGACTTTAGAAGAGAATACAGTCAAGTCTTACCACGTAAAGGAGAACCCACATATAGGAAGGAAGAGTAGAGCTGGACTGCTCTTAGCACATGACCTCATAGATCAGGGAGTAGACGTTTTAATCACAAGGCAGATCGGAGAGATCTCCTTTCACACCCTTCGAGACAATCTAGTTGAGGTTTACCTGACAGACAAGAGCACGGTAAAAGAGGCAATCGAAGAGTTTATCCAGGGTAAACTTAAACGTCTCGAGAGACCAACTAGAAAGATCGGTGAAGAACTCTTCCATAGAGAGAAGTAAAAAACCAGAAAAATGGTCTCAAGGCATCCAAACGGTAAGCCTTTTAATTTAATGCACTCTATTTAACATCGAGCGTACAGACCCCGATGATTGGCGATGGACGGCCTGAAGCTTGTGTTGAGCCATTGCAGAACTGAGGGGGTGCATAGCTTAAGCTATGCATCCTCGTTCTCTACGGATATCTGATAGCTCTTGACAGTAAGATATCTGTTCTGTTTAACCTGTTTCAGAACCTCGTCGAGGTATGAAGCTACGCGTATAGGTTTATCTGCCTCCACTTCGATCAGCACTCTACTCATCTTATAGCTCACCTTTCAAACTCCTCTACGACTTTAGCGATCACGTCGACAGGATCCTCTAGTTCCCTCATTAAGGGCTTAACATCAAACTTTCTGCCGATAAGCCTCTTAGCGTGGTTTAGAACCTCTTCCACCTTAACTGTGTAGAGGGGGAAGCCTTTCTTCGAGAGATAGTCGTTAACGTATGAACGGCCGAACGGAAAAACCACTATGCTCGGGGTGCCCAGTAACGCCGCTTCTCTGGCGATAGTTCCCCCGACGCTCACTACCAGGTCGGCCTGCGCTGCTAGGCTGACCGAGTCGACGAAGCCTTTCGGGACTATAAGGTTTTTTCTCTCCTTACGCTCATAGCGAGTTAAGAAGACTACCGTCCCTAAGTCTGTTAGCTCTTTAGCGATCCTCTCTGTCAAGTCTTGTTTGCCTTCAGCGTATACGGCTTTAGTCTCCATCTGTCTGACTACTATCAGCGGTTCAGGATAATCGAAACTCACCGCTTTATGGAAGCCTTTTATCCACGAAACTTCGTCTACTCCGTCGAAACTTTGAACCCTCTTAACACCATACTTAAACAGCGTTTCGGGTGGAATAGCCTTAGAAGCCACTACCACTTCGGTGAGAGGCAAGGTTAACCTGTTAACGGCTTCCGCGTGAGGCGAGTCGTGGGTAGAGATGACTGGTATCCCTAGACCGAACGCTAACCTAGATAGCTCGACGGATTGATGGGAGATCGCTAGGTCTGGGGGGTTCCCTTCAAATAGCCTGAACAAAAGGCTCTGCCTTCTCAGGCTCTCCTTAAGCTTCGAGGCTTTAGTGGACGGGGAGTATTTTCCTACGACGTAGACTTTCTCGCCTAGATACTCTGCGAGCTTAACAGTGTCCGGATGTCTTCTAGTCGTGAATACGACTTCATGGCCGTCTGCCCTCAACCTTCTAGCGACCGCTACACCATAGCGTATGTGCTTCCCGGTGCAGGCGTCATACCATACTTTCACCTAGAAGGCCTCCCTAAACCCCTGAACTTGAATCCTGCTTCCCATGCTTTCTTAGGATCCACGACGCGTGCTAAGTCCACTAGTGCGGGTTTAGCTGCCATCAAACTCTTCAGCTCCTCTAGGTTTAGCTCTTTAAACCGTCTGTGACCTACCGTTACCACTACGCAGTCTACACCCTTAACAGTCTTTTCTAAAGTTCCCTCCACACGGCAGTCGAGGTCTGAGAGGTCCTCAGACCTAAAGTAGGGGTCATAGACTTTCACCTTAACCCCTCTTCTTGAGAGCTCCTCGATCAGGGTTACTGCCCTAGAACCTCTACGCTCCTTAACGTCCGCCCTATACGAAACCCCCAACACGGCAACGTTTGATCCGTTCAAGCTTTTCCCACACTCTTTAAGTACGTCGATTAAAAGTTGAAGGGAGTGACCGACGATCGTCTCGTTAACTTCCCTCGCAGCTTTAGCTATCTTGAGGTCTACTCCTAAACCTTCAGCCTCCTCGATAAGCAGGTAGGGGTCCTTCGGTATATGCCCGCCTACAAGCCCCGGAAATAACAGGTGGGAGTAGGGATCTATGTTTGCGAGCTCTCTCACTTCCAAGTAGTCTATCTCTAACCTCTCGCAGAGCATCGCAAGCTCGTTTGCTAAAGCCAAGTTTAGGTCTCTCTGAACGTTCAGGAAGAGCTTGAACGCTTCAGCAACCTTTATGCTACTCGCAGGAATAGTCCCGGCCTTGGTTATGATGTCTAAAAACCTGCAGGCTAGCTTTACGCTTTTATCGTCTATCCCACCGACAACCCTGACGTAGTTTTCGATGTCATGTAGCGCCTTTCCGGCCATCCCACGTATCGGGCTGTATGCTAGACTGAAATCTCTACCAGCCTTCAACCCCGAAAACTTCTCTAACCTTTCCTTAATCAAAGTTTCAGTCACACCGGGACCGACCGTGCTTGCGACTATAAAGAGGGAGCCTCTACGAAGCCCTATACCTAGCTCCTCGCAAGCCTTCTCGACGTAAGAGTAGTCTGGCTTCAACTTATCGTCGACCAGCGTCGGGACTACCAACACGATCACGTCGCTCTTCGATGCAGCGTATGCACAGTCGCCGGTAACCGTAAACCGGCCTTCCTTGACGTGTCTACTGATCTTTTCCTCTAACCTAGGCTCCTCGAATGGGCTTCTCCCAGAGGCTAAGGCCTCTAGTATTTTCGGGTTCTTGTCTACACCTATCACTTTGAAACCTGCGTCTGCGAAGAGACATGCATGCGGCAGCCCCATCCGTCCGCATCCTACGACGGAGACTGTGTATCTGCTTCTTCCTTCTGGGGTGGACAGGGAGGATAAGTCGATCTTAACAGGCTCTGAACCATGCATCTGCGCTCATTCTCCTCGATTAAGAAGTTGAAGACCAGAGGAGGCTTAAAACTCTTTATTCGAAGAGATGAAGGCATAAAAAGAGTTGGAGACGACAGGCTTTACGAGTGGGTGAGACAGAGATCTCTTCAGGAAACTTTCGTCAGATACTCTATTGTCTCTATCTGACGTTTCTTCTCATCCATGATCTTTAAGACCACGTTGTATAGGGCTTCAGCCTGCTCTTCAAAGCTCATGTTTATCAGCGTATGCGGGCTTGCTAGGGTAGCCTTATTGCAGGTTTCTATCCACTCCTTTGGTATAGCGTCTACCCCCTTAAACGCGCCAGCTATCGCACCTGCGATACTGGCTACGCAGTCAGCGTCTCTACCGAGCGAGGCCCCACCTATCATAGCTAGCTTAGGGTCTCCCTTAGCGATCCAGAACATGGCGAAAGATTCAGAAACAACCTCCAGCGAGTCGGTGGGGATTCTCCCCCCAAACCTCTTCCAGAATGATTCACGAACCTCTAGGATGTCCGGTGTCTTTCGAGCTATCTCCAAACCTTCGTCTATTACTTGACCGATGTTCTCGTCTACATACTTTTTAGCCTCCTCGATTATCGACTCGACGGTCGCTGAAGGCTTGAATGCTTCCGCTATCGCGGCGGCTATGGCTGCGGCGGCGTCGGGAGCGTAGCTTATGAGCGACGACTGGATGGTCTGACATACGTCTAGGGCGTCTTGAGCAGCGGTCTTTGGGTCGCATGCGTTGATTATTCCTACAGGGTGTATCATCATCAGGCAGTCGACGTTTCCAGGCCACCTATCGTACTTGCCGACCTCGCTTGCGGGTAGACGTTTCATGTTCTCGTAGGTGTATTTATCTCGGGGTAGAAGATGGAAGCCGAACCACTCAGGGTTTATATACTTCAGCCATGCTTCACGCAAGTCTTCTTTCGTTATCCTACCTCCCTTGTCTAGTATAGCCTTTATGACGAGCCACTTTCTCTCTCCGCCGTCCTCGCTTGTTCCGGGCGGATAGTTCAGCACAGGCAACTTGAAGATCGGGCCATTATGCCATCTTAAGGTCACCCAGCCCTTAGGTTCATATCCTACCTCAGGTGGAGTTTCGCCGCCAGCCCAAGCTTTAACCTGTGGAAGAAGCTTGTCTACAGGTCTCCCAAGTGTCGCGTCTATGACTTTCCAGTGGGCCCCTTCGATCGGACCGCATAAACCGTTATAGCAGTCGAAGACTCCTCCACCACACCTACGTGTCGGCTCACCCAGAGCTGCTCCAACATATCCGGCTGCGTTGCATCCGTAAATCTTCTTGAATAACAGGTTATCGATCATTTTTTCATCCCAAACGATAGTGGAGGCTTCCCTATATTAAAAATTTGGTTCGCCTACGTCGTCGTAATGCTTATTAAGCCTCCTCGAGAGACGTGCTTTAGGGAGGCCGCTTATATGAGGCTTGCTTTAGGCGCGATACATGAGATTACGGAGGAGAAGTTGAAGTTCGCTAAGCAACTCGGAGTAGAAGACATAATCCTACATACACCGGAGCTACGTGGGGAAGGCTATTGGGAGTTTCTGGACTTGCTTCATCTTAGGATGCGGGTTGAATCTGCTGGTTTAAGGCTCGCCGCCATAGAGAACGTTCCGAGAGAATTCTACATTAAGGCTATGCTCGGTCTTCCCGGCCGGGACAAGCAGATCGAGAACTTCTGTAAGACCTTAAGGAACATGGGTAAGGCAGGTATACCCATACTCGGGTATAACTGGATGCCGATAGGGGTTTGGAGAACCTCGCTGTGGACTAGAGGTAGAGGTGGAGCCTACGTAACAAGCTTCAACTACGACTTAGTGAAGGATGCTCCGCTCACCGAGTATGGAGTAGTCACAGACGAGCAGATGTGGGATAACTTCACCTACTTCCTCGAGAGGGTTGTACCTGTAGCCGAGGAGGCAGGGGTTAAGTTGGCTCTTCACCCCGACGATCCGCCTGTTCCTTCGATCTGCGGGATCGCAAGGATCTTCAGAAGCGTCGAAGCGTTCAAGAAGATGATAGAGATAGTTCCCAGCGACTATAACGGGCTTGAGTTCTGTCAGGGATGTTTCTCTGAGATGGGGGCAGACGTGATAGAAGCCATAAAGTACTTCGGTAGCAGAAAGAAGATATTCTACGTCCACTTCCGAGACGTTAGAGGAACGGTGCCTAAGTTCGAGGAGTGCTTCATAGATGAGGGGAATGTAGACATGCTGGAGGCTATGAAGACCTACAAGGAGGTAGGGTTCGACGGGCCGATGATAGTCGACCATACGCCGCATATAGTGGATGATACGATGTGGGGACATAGGGGTAGAGCCTATGCTATAGGCTACATGAGGGCACTCATCGAGGCAGTGAGCAGGCTAGGCTGAAAGTCCGGATCTCTAAAAGTCTAAGTCTATGGAAGAGACCTTGGCTCTCGGGAACGATACGGCTATCTCGTTTTTTCTGAACACCCTACTTCTGCTTCCTCCACATCCGACCGACAGGCTAGGCTTACCGGTCATGTAGGGATAGGCGCAGAGCTCTCCACACATAGCTCCGATCCCTGAAACCCGGCATACCACACGCTCCCCGGTCAAGCTGGTGTATCTTCTCACCAGCCTCATCACCTCGTCTGGGTCGCCGAAGTAAACTATGAGGTCTGGGTTCTCTAAGTTTCTTCCTAAGCGGAAAGCTACTTTACGGTCTATGGTCACGGTGTCGTCGAGGTATCGTTTCGCCTCCTTCACGGTCGCCGCATCGCCCCAACCGACTAAAGTTTCCTCTAGGTCGGTTGGTCTACCATAGCCGAGTTTAAAGGTAGCCAAAGGACAGGAAA
>CAZVJZ010000012.1:0-2426 GCA_964627655.1 uncultured Candidatus Bathyarchaeia archaeon | reverse complement strand
CTTCAAGTCCCCTCCTCGCTCTATCTGCCCACCCACAGAAGGTGTCTACGCCACTAGACAAACCTTCTCTCGAAGGCTTTAAAACCTTGATCTCCAACCGTTCCAAAGCTAGATCACTCGATAGAGAGGGAAACCACACCTATAAGTTTAAAGAAACGAGAGCTATCATATAGACTCTGATCGGTTATCCGAGGCTTGATTTAAAACCTCTTTTTGTAGCGTCTAAGAAAACGATAAACGTAAAAGTTTCAGAGCATACTCCTTAATAGGAGCATATCTTTTTCTAGTCCCCGAATCGAGTGGCATTCTAGCGTCAAGATAGGAGGATTTCTAGCTCTTTTAAGCGAATCTAAAATCGAAGAGTAGTCGATTCCACCTTCTCCCAGCGGGAGATGGCTATCGCTTACTCCATCGTTGTCGTGGAGATGAACGTTCACGATCTCCTCACATAGACACTCGAGGAAACTTTGAATTTCGCCTAGAGTGTTTGCATGACCTATATCGAAGGTTAGCTTACAGTCTAAATCCCTAATCAAGGAGTACACTTGACTAGCGTATCCTGCTAGGATACGGTCTGACGACTTATGGTCGTTCTCTATAGTGAAGACTACTCCGAGGTTCTTCGAGGTCTCGACTATTTCTCTAAGACGGCCTATCACGTTAGCGTAGGCTCTAACCGTTAGGGACTCCGGATAATCCCGCGATAAGCGCCCTACATGAGAGACTATTAGCTTCGCGTTCAACTCAGCCGCGAGATGAACAGAGGCCTCGACGGCCTTTAGCGAAGCCTTCCCTACTTGAGGGTTTAGGCTCGCTAGGTTGACGTCTATCGAGGGAGCGTGAAGAATATACTTGAGGTTATAGGATTCAAGTGTATCCCGAAGGCTTCGAACCTTACTCTTCTGGAACAACGCCTCCAGTAAGACGGGACAGTCGACCTTAAGTTCTACGTGACTGGCTTCGAGTCGGCAGGCGAACTCCAGAAACCCGTCTAGGGTGATGTCGAACTTCGGATGGTTGGACAGGCCTAGCTGCAGGGTCATCTCTCAGACGCCCTCCTGACATCGTAAACTCTCTTCGCGACCGTAAGGTTTGTTAAGACCGCTAGAACTGTAAGTGTGGCTGGAATCTGGTTTAAGACCCCTCCAACCATTATTATGAACAGGCGTACATCCCTGTTCGCAGCATATCCTGAAAAACCGCTTCTGAAGATTATTCCGAGGTCTTTCTCCGCCTTAGCCCTACTGTAGCTAACCATCAAGGAGCCGAACAAGGCGGCAAACGTTATCAGCAGAGGATATAGATTCTCTCCGAAAGTGAGAAGGAAGGGGTAGGCCATACCAAGTATGATCGATAGGTCACAATACCTGTCTAATATCGAGTCTAAGAAGCCGCCGAAAGCTGAGGTTCTACCGGTGATGACGGCTAAGTCTCCGTCTACCCCGTCGAGGATCGAGGCAAACTGTGCTAGGAGGCCGCCGAGTATAGGCTGGTTTAGAAGGAAAGATACGCCTGAGAAGACTCCCACGACGAAACTTAGGACTGAGACTTGGTTTGGAGTTAGGTTCGTATGCTCTGCTAGGAAACGTGCGATAGGCCTAGATAGTCTACGGTTAATCTTCCTAGAGACTAGCCCATCCCAGCCTTTAGGCATCTAAGACTCCTTTAAATAATTTTTCAGCGAACTCCAGGTCAGCTCGCGTGTCTATATCAAGCCATAGGCTACCTGAAACGTCGCAGGCCCACAGAGGAGTCCCAGCCGAAATCATCCTCTTTATACAGCCGCTAAGCTCTAAAGGATAGTTCTCCCTTTCAGCCTCATAGTCTATGGCTTGAAAAATCTTCTCGTTCAATAAAAAAACTCCTGTATCCACGGCATTCCAAGAAGGCAGGGCCTTCCCTATGTCTACTATGAAGTTCTCTGGATTAACCAGCACTTTGGTGGCGTCCTTGATTTGCGGTGGATAGCGGGGTTCACGGTCTACGCATAAAAGCGGAGCACGGTTTATGTCCCTTAAAGCGGCTTCCACGATACTCCTGTGAACTAGGTGGTCGGCCATTATCAATAGGAATAGATCCTCACCCTCTAAGAGGGGTTCCGCTGTTCTTAGGGAGACAGCGTTTCCCTTAGGGTATTCTGGGTTATAGGAATACTGGATCTCTACACCGAACCTTGAGCCGTCTCCTAGGAAACTTTTGATGGACTGAGCTTTGTATCCTGTGATCACTATACAGCGTTGTATCCCCACATGTTTAAGGACGCCTATAGTATACTGAATTATAGGAGTGTTTAAAATCTTGAGTAGAGGTTTAGGTTTATGGTCGGTGAGAGGCGATAGTCTCTCTCCTCTCCCCGCGGCTAGGATCGCAGCTTTCATCCTTTCAACGTTCTCGCTTGCCCTCGATGAACTCCTCGACCCAGCGGC
>CAZVJZ010000011.1:7208-20915 GCA_964627655.1 uncultured Candidatus Bathyarchaeia archaeon | reverse complement strand
CGTCTAGGAACTCCCGTAGATTCACGACGAGTACTACTTGACCTCGAAGGTTCATCAAGCCACTTATAAAGCTTGGAACCTTAGGAATTTTGGTGCATTCCCTGTAGGTAACAACTTCCCTAACTTGTTCAACATCTATTCCATACTCTCCCTTACCGAGAGAGAACGTGACTATCTGTTTCTCCTGCTGTTCCATTCCTCCTTTCCCTTCTCTAAGCATCTATTTTCAAAGTCTAAAGCGGTTTATCGCGTTCTCCGTATCCGCAACCAAAGCCCTCAACTCTTGGGCAGCACTTGCCATCTCCTCTGCTCCTGAGGCCAACTCTTGGCTTGCACTGCTAACCTGCTCGGCGGCAGACGAGTTCTCCTCAGCGATGGAAGCCAACTCTGTTAAGGCTTCTTTCATCGGTTCATTCTTCTTAACTTGCTCCTCTATCTGTTTGACTATAAGTTGAACACGATTGGATAGCTGATTTATACTGTCGACTACCTTGTTTAGGCTCTCTATACTCACATTCGTTGCTTCGCGAGACTGGTTGGCAGCTTTCTCCATCTCTTGCATTCGTCTTATGGTTTCGTCTACTTGCGTGGTGATGTTTGTAATGACATCTCCGATGCTTACAGCACTTTTACGGGAGTTATCGGCAAGTTTTCTGATCTCGTCGGCTACTACCGCGAAGCCTCTACCCGCATCCCCGGCTCTGGCAGCTTCGATGGCTGCGTTAAGGGCTAATAGAGAAGTCTGGTCTGCGATATCTTTGATTTCTGTTATTATAGAGGCTATATTCTTACTCGCCTCAGATAGACCAGCCACCATCTCCATGAGGTTCTTTATGCTCTCTGTTAGCCTGTCGAGGCCTTTTTGTGCTTGAGCTCCTTTCTCTACGCCTTGATTCCCAAGCGCAACTAATTCTTCCATCTCTTTCCCCATTGCTTGACTTTCACTGTTCATCTCCATCAGACTTTTTGTCAAGTCGTCTGTTAAGGCGTTTAACTGATTGACACGTTGAGAGGTGTTCTGTGCGCCTTCGGCTACGCCTTGAACTGCTTGAGCTATCTGTTGAACGCTGTTGCTTATCTCCTCGCTCATGCTTCCTAAGGTATCCGCCGAAGTCGCCACCTTGCTATTAGCGTCTTTGATCGTTCTTATAACGTCTTTCGTGTTTCGTAGCATCCTTTGGAAACCATCGGCTATAGGTTTCAGCGCCGGCGTCGCCGCTATCCTCGATACGTCTACGTTCAGGTATCCGTCGGCAACCTTAGAGACCATATCCCGGAGGTCTCTCAATGCCGTGGAAGTCTCTTCTTCTACCCTTTTCTCCATCCCTCTAGCGTTCAGTTTCGTTAAGCTCATAAGGCAACACCGAAAGGAAAGTTCACCCTAAAAACGATAAAAGAATAGTGGAGTTAAATAGGAGGTTTACCAGTTAAACCGATCATTTCACCTTTATCAAGGCTAACCTGGAACAGCGTAAGCTAGGTTTCCGTTCGGAGTAGCTATGATCACATAATAGAACTCTTGAACGCTGCCTGATAGAACTATCTCCAACTCTATAGTTTCTTCCGGGTCCCAGACACCGTGGGTAGGCTCGGTTAACTTGAGAGGATTAATTAAATCGCCCTCCTTTCCGTTGAAGAAGACGTTGGAGACTCTCCAGTAGGATGCGCTCGTACCCTCTAAATCATATGGTACCCATGTAGTCTGATTCGCTCCATCCGTTTTATAGACAACTATCACGTCGATATAGGAAAAATCTCTTATCGGAATACCCTGTTCGCCTATGTTGGTTACGTTAAGCAGTATTAGGCCTAGAGTCTCGTTACCCTCAGCATTATCTATCCTTATATCTTCTCTCAATTTTGCCTCGTTCAATTTATACTCCTCGTCGAACGCTTCAAACTGGGCCGTAACCGTTAGAAGATTCATCGTGATAACCGCTGCTAGACCGGAGAGCAGGATTACTGTTCCAAATAGAATGGCGATCGTTGTGGAGAAACCCATCTCGCATCAACCTATCGAGAAGACTTTTTCAGATCTTATTCCGTTATGCGTTATGAAGGCTACATAATAATCGCCGGCAGTCAAAGTTTCCGATAGATGTATCGTCACCTCCATAGTTTCTCCACATTCCCAATACTCATCCTCGTCACCACCCAGTATCGTGTAGTTCCAACCAACACCAGAGTCAGAATAATCGTACCTCTGAAAGTTACCGACTCTCCCGAAAAAAACGTCGCTCATCAATATTTGCTGAGGGGAGAAACTCGATGAACCGATATTCTTTACCCAAAACTTAACGTCTGTCCGAGAAACGTTTGCGACGTGAATTATCTTTACAGAAGTCCTTATTCTCTCAGCTAAATCCTTGGCCGCTATGACCGAGCTATACTCCATTCTAGACATGGAGAGCAGGAAGGCTTGAGTGACCGTAGATGCGGCGACTATAACTGCGATCATTACTATCACCTCAGACAACACCGAGGAGGACATAGGAAATCACTATCACCTCAAATCTCGATTTCTCAAGATTTTATTTATGGGGTTAAATGGGCGATTTAACTCGAAAATCGTTATATTAAAATCGAGTTGATAGGTTACTCGTGCGAAATCCGGAGGTTTAAGATAAAATGCTGAAACTATTAAGAAAGTTCGCTAAACACCGAAAGGCGATGACCGGGCTGGAAACTGCTATTATACTGATAGCTTTCGTGGTCGTAGCAGCCGCCTTCGCGTTCGTCGTCTTGAACATGGGCTTTTACACTTCACAGAAAAGTAGAACTGTGATCTCTGCAGGCCTAGGCGAAGCTTCATCGTCCATCGAGCTCGACGGTTCGGTAATAGCTACGGTAGATGTTAACCAGACGAACCCTCAGTTAACCAACGTAACCGGAATAACAATGTACATCAAGCTTTCAGTCGGTAGACAACCAGTTGAGCTAACTACAGATAAGATGGTGATCAGCTACGTCAACCCAAGAGTGTCCGTAGACAACGTTTACGACAACAGCACATGTGTGATCACACAGATTATCGGTGACAACGACACAATACTGGAGGAAGGAGAGAAGTTCAAGGTCTTCCTTAACCTTACGAGTCTAGTTTCAAATAAAGACAATTTCGGGCTAAGTAGTGCGACGGCTTCTAACATATATCTACATCCGCACGACGAGTTCAGAATAGAACTTAAGCCTCCAGTAGGCTCCATATTAACGGTCGAGCGAATAATACCTCCGAGTGTAAGCGATGTAACGAAACTCGATTAAACACCCATTCTCCCACTTTTTTATTTACACTTTGATGTGGAGTTGGTCTTCATGAATAGCGTCGAGAAGAGAGGTAAAGGTAGAGAGTTCGCGGCAAACCTCCTAAGAGGGATGAATATAGATTTAGGTGAGATCGACGACGCATTGTCCAGCTTCGAAGCCAAATTAAACTCGCTGGAAGAACGCGTTTCAACCCTAGAAGAACGCGTAAGAAAGTTAGAGGTCTCTCTTGGAGAGAATGAAGATTGAAAGGTGTAATTTCGGTACACTCCTACAGGGGAGGAACCGGGAAAAGCACGATCACGGCAAACCTAGCGATAGCGCTGACTCAGCTCGGATATAGGGTGGCCACCGTAGACTTGGACTTGTCCTCACCGGGATTACACGTGATATTAAACGTGAATCAGTCCAGCCTTAAGGGGACGCTGAACGACTTCATCTATGGGCGATGCACCATAGACGAATGCATATTAGACTTAACCAACCATTTAGGGCTGGCTAACGGCAGCTTAATGTTCATAGGCTCCAGTATGAAGCCTGAGGAAATCTCGCAGTTAATGAAGAGAGACTACGAGGAGTCTCTCTTCAAGCGTATAGCCTCCGAGGTGGATAGAAAGTTCGACGTAGACTACCTGATTTTCGATACTCATCCAGGAATCGTTGAAGACACATTACTCGCAGTCTTAAGCAGCGACCTCAGCCTGATAGTGATGCGTATGGACAGGCAGGATATTTCAGGAACCTTCCTGTTAGCTAAAGTTCTTAGGAGACTCAACAAGGTTTTCTATATCTTGCTTAACATGGTCCCACCAGAGATGGCGCAGATGCCTGAACTGAAGGAAGACGTCTCAAAAGCCATCAAAGCTCCAGTTTTAGGTTTAATCCCGTTCTATGACGAAGTTCTTTCACACCGCAGTAAAGGAGCGTTTATTTTAAGACATCCAAAACACGTTTTTTCGACCACGATCTACGACATCGCTAAGACGATCAGTTCATGGTAAGTCGGGGACACCACAGATGTCGACCGAAGACGTGACAGAGCAAAGCAAAGACGAAGCCAAGGAAGAAGCAGAGAGTCTAGAGTTAAAAGAGGAGCTGAGCGAGCTCGGTAGTCAAGTAGAGGAGAGAGAGGAAGAAGAGCGAGACCTCTCAACAGATATAATGGAACTGAAGAGGAGGATGAACCGAACCGAGAAGGAAATAAGCGCTGTTACCGAAGCTTTAAAGTCCACTCTACTCGATATCCGCTCCTTCCTCACCGAAATGGACAACCCCTTTAATCTTCTGAGGTCGATGGGAGTAGATAAGCTAGTCTCTAAGGCTATGGAGCGTGTAGAGGAGGAAGTCGAAAAAGCTAAACGCGAAGAAGCTAAAAAGAGAATAGCAAAAAAAGACGATGAACGGCCGAAAAACGTTATAGAAGTCCATGCCACGCCAACAGAGACGACAGAGGTCAAAAGAGAAAGTGTACAAGCAGGTGAGAAGCAAACGGTGGAGAGGTCGTTCCCACATTTGAGAGAGGTTTACGGCGGAATACAGTCCCAGCAAGTTATAGACAAGGAAACTTATAGACGCTTCTTAGATCAAGAAGCTACCGGGAAACCCATAAAATTTGGATCGGTTAAAGAGCAGGGTAAATCCGAGCTTGAAGAAACGTATGAAAAACCTACTCTAAAGCTCGCTAAAGAAGACTATTACGAAATTTACGTTAACACTGTAGCGGGGCTTCTATTTTTAAGGTTAGGAGAAAGGGGGTCTAGGGAGATACTAAGCGAATATATACGTAAAGGTTGGGCTTCACCCAAGACAATCCTAGACATACTGGACAGTATAAGGATTACCAGTACATACGCCCAAGAAAACGGGTTCAATGCTAACTATCTCGACGTAAACATAGACCTTGAAGATAAGATGTTACTTACCTCCGTCTTGAAGAAGCTAGCTAAGCCTTTCGATCAATGTAGAGAGGAGATCTACATTCCACTCCTACTTTTCGTCTTAAAGACTCTTACTTGGCTCCTATCGAAGAGGGATAAAAAGCGAAAGAAGGGTTAACCACACTTCATGGAGGGATTAGAAGACGTTATCAACCTCTCAAGATAAGGAGAAATCAATCCTGAAATTCGAGAATCCTGAGCTAGACCGACGTATAGGAGGGCTACCAGTCCCATCATTAACCCTTATCGAAGGGGCAAACGATTCAGGTAAAAGCATACTAACGCAGCAGATAGCTTACGGGGCACTGGTTAACGGCTTCAACGTCCTATTCATAACCACCGAGGATACGTGTAGAGGGCTACTCTCCCACATGGAGGGGTTAAACTGGAAGGTAACTAACTATTTCCTTCAGGGAAAGTTTAAGGTAACTCCCCTTAACACGGCAGGAATGAAGTGGAACAGCGAGATCTCTAGATACTATCTTTTTGCTCTAACAAACTTCATCAAAAAGAAGAGCAAGGTAAACTTGGTGATAATCGATTCCCTAACCCACTTGGTAACCCACGCGGAACCCAACGATGTTCTAGATTTCTTCTCTAGCTGCAGATACTTAGTGGACAACCAGAGGATAACCTCCATCATAACCATGCATCCATACGCGCTAAACCAAGAACTCATGATACGTGTAAGAGGATTCTGTGACGGTCATTTCCTTCTAGAGGTGAGGACTTTCAGAGACCGGACAGCTTTAACGCTCAACATAGCCAAGCTCAGGGGGGCGAGACAGAACGTTAGCGAGCTGATAAGCTTCGAGGTTTCCCCAGCCTTCGGGATAAAGATCCTACCTTTCACTACGGCTAGGGGGTGAGAAAGGTGGAGACGCAGCCGTTAAGCGAAGACGAGTTTCTGCCGCTACTTCAAGGTTACAATGATGATTGGAAAAAACGTTTCAACAAGAATGCTCACCTGAAACGTTATGTGTCGAAACTCGTCGAGGACGCATATTCAACCCCTATGCTAGTTGAGACCCTATCCTTAGATCTTGCTAGACTTAAGACTCCCAACGTCATCTATCCGGTGGGAGACCCTATCTACATCCACATACACACGGATCCGAGAAGTAAAAACATAATCTACCACCCTATAGAGCCAAGACTCATCGAAAACAGGGAGGAGATTCTAAATCGTGTAGAGAGAGAATTAGCGCTGAAAATCGATGAAGACGCTATATTCGACTCCAATGAAGAGAAAGCGGAGTTCCTGTATAGTTTACTCGAAGAAATCGTAGTGAAAGGTGGAGAAACGAGAATAGAACAGAAGAGGATAGCAGTAGACTCTTACACATACGAGAAACTGAAGTATGAGATCTATTGCGAGAAGGTCGGGCACGGAATCTTAGAGCCTTTCATCAGAGACCCCTACATAGAAGACGTGCATTGTAGTGGGGTAGGCCCGATCTTCTTGAGTCACAAGATCTTCGGAAGCGTAGAGACAACGGTCACACTGAACACTCAAGAGGAACTCGATAAGTTCATAATTAAGCTCAGCGAACTCGTCGGAAAACCCGTGTCTCACAGAAACCCGATAATCGACGCCACCTTACTTGACGGCTCGCGTATAAACATAGTCTTCGGTGAAGACGTAAGCCGTAGAGGAAGCAACTTCACTATACGTAAATTCGCGCAGAGGCCTCTAAGCATAATCGAGTTGATAAAGTACGGGACGATGAGCTCTCTCGTAGCGGCTTATCTCTGGATTTTGCTGGAGGAGAAGATGTCTATCTGGGTGTGCGGAGAAACCGCTAGCGGAAAGACGACCACCCTCTCAGCGATCACGTCCTTCATTCCGCCGTCGGCCAAGATAGTCTCGATAGAGGAGGTTCCAGAGGTTCATGTACCGCACCGAAACTGGGTTAGAGAGGTTGTGAGGGAGACAGGAAACGTCGCCAGCGACGAGCAGGGCGCTGTCTCCATGTTTCAGCTACTCAAAGCAGCGTTGAGGCAGAGGCCGACCTACATTATAGTCGGCGAGATCAGAGGAGTGGAGGGGAACATCGCCTTCCAAGCCATGCAGACCGGACATCCTGTGCTCTCCACTTTCCACGCAGCCTCTGTAGGAAAGCTTATCCAGAGACTGACAAACTACCCGATAAACGTTCCAAAAACCCACGTCGATAACCTGAACGTAGCGATCTTTCAAAGCGCTGTACACGACCCAGAAACAGGCAGGTATAAGAGACGGGTGTTAAGCGTAAACGAGATTTTAGGTTACGAGCCAGCCGATCAGCAGTTCAACTTCATAGAAGTGTTCTCCTTCAACCCGATCTTCGACAACTTCGAGTTCAGAGGTTTAGGCACTAGCTATCTTCTAGACTCTAAGATAGCCATCATGCGTGGTCTATCTGGATACGAAATACGCAAGATCTACGAAGAGCTATACCAGCGCTCCGAAATACTCGAATACATGCTTAAACTAGGGATAACCGATTACTGGGAAGTCTGGGAGAGCTTCTCGTGGATAAGCAGGGTAGGCATCGAAAGAGCATACCACAAGTATAAACGCATGTGCCTAATGAAGTTCGGTTCCAAGGTAGAAGAGGCGATCAAAGCAAAGGTAGGGAGGCCCCTATAAATTGGCCGCGAGAATCAAACGCCTATTTCAGTCTCTAAGCCTGGGCGACAAGATAGAAAGCGAATACCCTTTCTTCCTCCTATACTTGAGGTCGATAACCTCAGGCGCCGTTTCGCGTTTAGCCTTGCTTCAGATGGCCTCCAAGAAGGCCGTGTACAAGCACATCGCACCATACTTCAAGAAAATATTAAACTTAGTCTCGGAGTGGAGATACAGTCAGGCAAGCGCTTGTAACGCCTTAAGTAGGGAGGTTCCCTCTAGAAACCTAGGAGGATTTCTCTACAGGATGTCGCAGTCGATAAAGTCTGGTGAGCCCGTATCCCAGTTCGTCGAGAGAGAATATCTCCAATTTTCATCTCAATACTATGAAAAAAGGATGCGAGCCATAGAGCGGCTGAAGAGTTTAAGCGACACCTATCTTCCCATAAACTCCGTCACGATCTTCCTATGCGTCACCATACTTCTATCCTCCATCTTCTTTTCCCCAAAAACCATGATTCTACTGGCCATCCTGTCTGTAGTGGGTATTTCAGGCGCTTTATTCGCTTTGTCTTGGCGTATATACAAAGCCGCGAGACCCGACGGCGTCATGATAGAGGAGGAGAACCCAAAATTAAATTCCATGAGAAGACTTATTCTCCTTGCAGCGCTGGCTTCAGGCATAACGTTGGTGGCTACACCACTGATAACTCCATTCAAGGATTACTTCTATCCTATAACTCTAGCCGGTGCACCGTTACTCTTAGTCGGCTACCTAGGAAAACGATACATAAGAGACGTTAAGAAGTGTGAAGAACAATATCCTGCTTTTCTGAGGCATATAGGCTCCAACTGCGCCGTCGAGATACCTATACTAACAGTCTTGAAGAGCGCATGCGAAACAGACTTCGGTGTCCTAAACAGGGCTGTGAAAAGACTTTACGCGAAGCTTCTGATGCGCCTCGAACCTGAGGTAGCGTGGTGGAGCTTCGAGATAGAGTTGGGAAGCAGGTTAATTCAGAGGGTGAACACCATACTCACGGAGGTTCTCTATACAGGTGGAGACGTAACCTCTACATCCAAACTTCTCGGAGACTTCTATTTTACCTACACTACCCTACGTCGTAGAAGGTATCAAGTTGTATCCTACTTGGTAGGGATGCTCATTCCATTGCACATGGCTATGGCAGGACTCTTCGCCGTCATCGACGGCTTCTTCTCTGCCCTCGCAGACTTCATGAGTGAAATTTCAGTCTTTATATCGTTCCTATCTCCGCCTCCGGTAAGCTTCTTCAAGTTTTTCTTTCTCTTCACCCTCGTTTTGATGGCCTTTAACAATTCAATAGCGGTCTACGCGATGGAAGGAGACTCACGTTTCACCCTCCTATTCTATCTCGGACTCTTGTTAACCGCCGGAGGAGCGATCTATCTGGTCACAAGCACCCTCACATTCAACTATCTGTCGTCTATAGTCACTGCGTGAGGTGACAGGATGAAAGAAGAATATTTGAAAGGTTTTTCGCCTAGTAAAGCGTTACTTCCCGCAGCAGCCTGCTTAAGCTCTATACTGGCCATCCACCTATACTTTATCTCCAAGATAGTTTCAACCGGCGAATTTCGATACTCTCTCCAAATGAGGTTCATCATACTGGTGTTGCTAACGATCTACGCGATGATGGCTTCTCTGGCGATCCTAGAGCATTACGATGCAAAACATGCATACAGGAAGCTGATGGAAATAATGCATCTACTTCCAGATGATGCAGCCGCCAAGAAGATATTGGCAGATAGCATACTGTTTCCTAAGACTGCTTTCTACCTAGTTTACGTCGGCCTAACGATCTTCACTGCTGTATATTTCTGTCTAGCAACCTTTATCCTAAAATTCTTCATAACGACGGAGCTCTGGATCCTCATGATTCTGACAGCATTCTCGATGACTTTCATGATAGCGGGGTTTCTCAGCACGGAAGTAGTGCCTCTTCCAGTCATCCATGAATATGAGGAGAGGAAGGAGCCTCCAGAGAGAAGGAAGGCAGAGAAAGAGAACTCTGTAAAAAACGATGAGAAAAGCTCTTCGGGAGGGGACTCGAAGGAAAAGCTCTTCGAGGCGTTTGAGGATAAAGCAGAAGAGAAGCCAAAGTACGATGACGCTTTAGAGAGGTTAAAGAAGCAGAGAAAGATAGTTACAGTTAGGCTTGAGGAAGATAAAGAACCTACTAAAGAAGCAGAGAAAGATAGCGGGTTTGACGAGGAGAGTGAACTACTCCAGTCCTTGAGAGAGTTACAGGAGATTCTGAGAGATTTGAAGGGAAAGGTGAAGAAAACAGGAGAAAATGTAAAATAACTCTTTAGGACCGGCGGGAAGAGCCGAGTTCCTCAGAGCTTTCGCTTCTTAGTCTTCTATATCCAATCAATAAAAAATAAAAGGGGATCGCACTTATTCTTCGAGCGGCCTGTAAACCTTAGGTGGAGGAGCTTTGATCAATTGTTCTTCCAAGAATTCTTTCCAGGTGGCGTGTGTCCAGAAAGCGCTCGCTTTAACCAGACTTTTTATCGCTTCTTCATAGTTCCTTAGGCTGTAGTGGTGGGAGAACTTGTTGAATTCTTCGTCTGCCTTCTTCAGGAGGTCTACAGCCTCCTTTCTCTTGAACGTTCCGTGTGCAAGAGACCATTTTATCACTGAGAGCTCAGGATCACCTGTACCCATCGTAAGATTCTCTATGTAATGAGGGAAAACTTTCCAAGGTTTATCTTGATAGTAGAGCCATATCTCCTCGTCTGTAGGAGGCTTCCTTCCCTCCTTCTCGTCTTTTAACGCCGCCTCTCCTAGCTTCATCCCTAGATACCTAGCTCTCGGTAAGGCTTCGTCGAGGTATGCAGCATGTACCGGTAGCCCACCCACATACTTCATAGCCATCGTAAAGGCCCATTCACAAAGCATAGTGTTCGCGACGAACTGGAAGCCTTGATTGCTAGCGACGGTTATTGTAGCTACAGGTATGCCCTTCAGCTCCCCGCTCCAAAGGAACGGGTAAAGCCTCTCGATAAACAGGTGCGACAGAGCGTCTGCGCTCCAGAAGTGAACAGGAGCTGCAAGTATGAAGCCGTTTGCGCCCTCGATCTTCTTCCATAGCTTCCCCTCTCCTAGCTTCCCCATATCGTCTTGGAGGACACAGCGGTGTTCACTTCTTCTAATACACTCGTAACATGATATGCACGGGCCGAACTTGTAGTCTAGTAGATAGACCAATTCTGCTTCGACGCCTTGGACAGACTTAGCCCCCTCTAAAGCCTCCTTTAAAACCTTTACGGTGTACCCGTCCCTCCTAGCACTCCCCAAAAAACCCAAAACACGAGCCATATTAAACACCTTAACAAGAGATCTCTTTTATGGAGATAAAAATTTATAGCAATGAATTTTGAGAAGTCTTCCGCTTCAGCGGTGGGGATGACGGTGCTGCCAAGCAGGAGGAACCCAAGCAAGTTTAAGGTTCTCTATGGCCTTGTCTAGATGCTTTTGCCCGTCCTTCAGAGTCCATAAGAAATGTCCTGGAAGGAGCGCGTCGACCGCTAGGTCGCTGAGCTTATCTATATGCTTCCTATAGTCCTCTAAGCTTGAACCCGCCCAGTTACCTAAACCTATCGTTCCGTCGAAGAAGACCACGTCAGAAGAGAAGAGTATCCTATAATCTTCCCTGCTGAAGAGATAGCATGCCGAACCTTTACTATGCCCCGGAACTTCGATCACCTTTATATGATATCTTCCCAACTCGAACTCCTCCCCATCCCTCACTGTCCAGTCAGGTTTACAGTGAGGGAAAACATAGTTTTCTGGATATATTCCCGTCCTCTTTGCAATATTCAAACCCAACTCTTCGTCTGTCCCTCTTTCCAATAGGTTCCCCTCGAACTCTGTAGCCACAACTTTACATTCTGTCAACGCTTTAAGTCTCTTACATCCACCTGCATGGTCGGCATGGCAATGCGTAAGTAGAAGGTACTGAACGTTCTTCTCATCATAACCCTCCTCACGAATATTTTGGATAATGAACTCTGTTTCTAATCCAACGCCGGCGTCGATCAATATTAAACCTTCACCATAATCTACCAGGTACACATGGCAGTCCATAGGATTCGAAAGGCGGATTTGACCGCTTCCCACCATATACACATCTTTAATTATCTTCATGACCATCGAATGGAAGGCTTACCATCCTTTTTATTAAGATTTTCCGTCTCCGACGATAAAAAGGAAAATGGGCGGTGAATTTATGTCTAAAGTGAAAAATATAGATTCCACCAAGTAGCTCTTAGTTTATCTTAGGTTAGATTTCTTTTATATAAAAGTAATCCCTTCCTTGATTTAGGAATTTAATCTTGTAAGTTGTAGCTTTAGCAGGCGTTGAAAGCAGTAGACCTTCTTTGGTTAGCTAGCCTTCACGTCCTCTATCAGATCAGCCATCCTACCTTGTTATGGAACTCCTCTACGACACCATTAGAACGTTCGCAACGTCTTGGATTTTTCGGCTATACTTGCCCTTCTAGGCGGAGTAGCGGGCCTAACGATAAGGAAAAAATAACACTTCACCTAATATTAAGTTTCAAGAGAAAAACTTGTTTAGAGGTGTGTAAGACGTTCTCTGCGTTAGAGAAGATAGACGCTAATGAAGTAGTCGAGCTGACTAGACAGCTAGTTAGGATTCCAAGCGAGAATCCGCCGGGAAACGAGCGTGAGATAGCGGAATTTGTAACAGAAAAACTACGTGATCTAGGCTTAACCGTTAAAGTTCACGAGTTCAAGCCTGGAAGGCCCAGCGTGGTCGGTCTACTTACAGGCGCTGAAGGGAAGCCTGTATTAATGTTTAACGGTCATCTAGATACCGTTCCGATAGGCGATAGAGAGGACTGGAGCGTAGATCCGTTTGAAGGAGCTCTACGCAACGGGAAAATTTATGGTAGAGGAGCAGCCGATATGAAGGGGGCCCTCGCAGCTATGATAGCCTCCGCCAAGGCGGTTATAGAAAGCAAGGTGAGGTTAAAGGGAAAACTTATCTTAACCTTCGTAGCAGACGAAGAGGTTACAGGCTATGGGACGAGAGACTTGATTAGAAAAGGTTATAAAGCAGACTTCGCAGTGATAGGCGAGCCGAATGAACTGAAGGTTCAAACCGCACATAAAGGAGTCTTAAGGCTAAAGGTGGTGACCAGAGGTAAGGCTGCCCATGCCAGCATCCCTCACCAAGGGGTTAACGCCATCTATAGGATGGCCGATGTCTGTCTAGCCCTCGAAAAGATGAATTCCCTACTCGCAGAAAAGAAACACGCTCTATTAGGGTCGCCCACGATAAACGTCGGAACCATCAAAGGCGGTATTAAAACCAACATAGTCCCAGACTACTGCGAGATCACGGTAGACCGTAGGTTGATACCAGGCGAGAGACCGATGGACGTCAAACGAGAAATAGAGGAAGTACTCGAAAGTTTAAGATGGAAAACTTCTAACCTCCAGACCGAGGTAGAAGTGCTTAACGTGGCAGAGCCCTCCGAGACCCCGCAGGATGAACCGATCGTTCAGGTCGCCCGGGAGGCTGTTAAAGAGGTTGTAGGGAGAGACCCCGGTGTAACAGGTTTCACAGCAACCTGTGACATGCACTTTCTAGTAAACGAGGCGGACATCCCCACTATAATCCTAGGTCCTGGAAGTCTACAGCAGGCCCACATTGTAGACGAATATGTCGAAGTCGAGCAATTAATCAACGCGGCAAAGGTCTATACGTGTATAATCCTCAAAACTTTGGGTTAAACGAATACTTGAGGTTAAGAGCAATTAAATTCTTCCAGGGCTTTATTAAACTGAAGCGTTAAAACTTCTGTTTTTAGGAGGGAAAGAAT
>CAZVJZ010000011.1:1172-7174 GCA_964627655.1 uncultured Candidatus Bathyarchaeia archaeon | reverse complement strand
CCGTTAGAGGAGATAGCGTTAAGATATGGAGCAACCACACAGACAATCAAAGTGCCCTCTAGAAATCTTGTCTGCGTCGCTAAGTCCCGTAGTCTTCCAATCGTTTCAGATAAGAAGTCAAGGATCGCTGAGGCATTACATGATCCTATAGGTTCACCCACACTCGAAGAGATTGTATCATCGAACTGCAAGGTAGCCGTGATCTTTGACGACTACACACGTTTCACACCAACCCATAAGATTTTACCCCTCTTCCTAAAGAGGCTTGAGAAAGCAGGCGTAAGAAGAGAGAACTTATCTTTGGTCATGGCTACTGGAGCCCACGAGAAGCCTACCTCAGAGCAGATAAAGAAAAAAGTCGGAGACGAGGTTATAGATACCTATAAAGTCTACGTTCATGACTGTTTAGACAAAGACAACTTAGTCGTGTTAGGGTTCTCCTCTTCTGGCACGCCAGTATGGATTAACAGGCAAGTTGCCGAGGCGGACGTAAAGATCGGTGTAGGAGGGGTGAAGCCTCATCCTTGGGCTGGATTCGGCGGTGGAGCTAAGATCATACTGCCTGGTGTCTCGGCTTGGGAGGCTATAGGACGAAACCACACGCTTACGGTCTCAGATAACGCGAGATACGGCAGGATAGAGGGGAACCCCGTTAGAAAAGACATGGAGGAGGTAGCGGAGAAAGTTGGTTTAGACATGATCGTCGATACGGTTCTAGACGATGAAAAGCAGGTCGTGGATGTGGTGGCAGGTGACTTTATAAAGGCTCACCGCAAAGCTGTGGAAACCAGCCGCAGACTCTTCGAGAACAGACTAGAGAGGGAAGTAGATATCCTCATCATAGCGTTTGGGCCTAAAGACGATAACCTATGGGACGTTTTAACAGGGAAGTTCGTCGGGGTCAAAAGGATACTTAAAGATGGAGGGACCCTCATCCTAGTCGCAGCTTGTCCAAACGGAGTCTACAAGTATGGTAAAGGGCACGTAGACTACACGGGTAAGGTCGCAGACTACAGCGGGCTGATAGAGATTCTGAAGTCTGGAGCCAGCCCTGAAGAAGTTCTCTCAGAAGCTATAAGAGGAAAAGCCCCCTACCTCGAGGTGGGGATAAAAACCTACCTCTTATCCAAGCTGGCTGAGACTAAAAACGTCATCCTAGTGTCCCAGGGTCTAAGAGAGGAGGAGGTTAGCTGGCTAGGTAAACTCGCGAACTCCGCGCAGGAGGCGCTCGATGAGGCGCTAGAGACTCACGGTGGAGAAGCTGAGATAGCGGTGCTCCCGGATTTCAACGTCTCGAACGCCTACCTTATAACTCCGCTATAACTAGGATGCGCCAATACGATCTATTTCTTTAGGATCACATCTATTTTTCGATCGTGTTTATAGGTTTTGTACCACAGTCTTACCGAACTCTGAGCATGTAAGCGTCACGCTTCCATCGATCAGTCTTGCGAGGTCTGCGGTAACTTTCTTCTGCATTATAGTTTTCTTTATCGCCTCTCTCACGAGAGTAGCTGCTTCAACCCATCCGATATATTCCAGCATCATGGCTCCAGAGAGTATTGCGGCAGTCGGGTTAGCTCTGTCTAGACCAGCGTACTTTGGCGCGGACCCATGGGTCGGTTCGAAAACCGCTACACCGGTTTCGAAGTTTATGTTTGCGCCTGGAGCTAAACCTATCCCGCCTATCTGTGCGGCGCAGGCGTCTGAAAGGTAGTCTCCGTTAAGGTTCGGGGTGACTATCACGTCATACTCTTCTGGTTTAAGCAGGATCTGCTGGAACATAGAGTCTGCCATCCTATCCTTAAAGACTATCTTGTCTTCATCTAGCGGAGTCTTGCCTGTGAGGTCTTTTTCGGCAACTATCAGGTCGCTGAACTCTCTTTCCGCTAGCTCGTAAGCCCATTTCACGAACGCCCCCTCCGTATATTTCATTATGTTTCCTTTATGAACTATTGTTACAGACCTTCTACCGTTCGTTATAGCGTATCTTATGGCTGCTCTAACAAGCCTCTCGGTCGCTCTACGGCTTATCACTTTCAAACCAAGTCCAGCGTCTTCACTGACCGAGACGCCCATACACCTCTCTAAGAAGCCCCTAATCCTCTGAGCCTCCTCGCTTCCCGCAGCCCATTCAACCCCGGCGTAAACGTCCTCCGTGTTTTCCCTGAAGATTACTACGTCTAGGGCTTCAGGTCTCTTAACAGGGGTAGGTACGCCTGGAATCCATCTGCACGGCCTAACGCAAGCGTAGAGGTCGAGGTTCTTTCTGATGGCTACGTTTAGACTCCTTATGCCTTCTCCGACCGGTGTGGTTAACGGCCCTTTCAAGGAGACCTTATACTCTCTGAGAGCTTCAAGCGTCTCTCTCGGCAACCATTCCCCCATAACCCTGAATGCGGATTCTCCGGCGAGAACCTCCTTCCACCGTATCGCTCTACCCTCGCCATACGCCTTATAGACAGCGGAGTCTATCACTTCCCTTGCGACGGTTACCACTTCCGGGCCGATTCCGTCTCCTAGTATAACTGGTATGATAGGCTCGTCAGGAGACTCTACCTTTCCGTCTGAGACTTTTATTTGCATCTCGTCCACCAATTTCACCTCTGCTTGACGTGAAAGCGTTTCTTCAGCAGGTTTAGGAGGCCGCCGGCTAATATTATCTCTCTAGACCTTTCAGAGACATCGAGTTTCGCCTTAAAAGTCGAGTTTGAAGTTAAGTTTTTAACCGGGATTACGGTGTCCCCCCTCTTAATCCTTTCCTGCAGCATAGAGATCCTTAGAGTGTCTCTCTCACAGACTTGGTCGTAGACCTCAGGTGAATCGAAGGTGAACGGGATAATCCCGAAGTTTATGAGGTTCCGCTTATGTATCCTAGCGTAAGACTTAGCGAAAACAGCTCTCACCCCAAGATATCTTGGACATAAGGCCGCGTGCTCCCTACTGGAGCCCTGACCATAATTCTCTCCTCCGACTATGAAGCCTCCACCCTTCCTTAACGCCTTACCGGCGAATCCAGGAGCGATCCTAGCGAATACATACTTTGAGATTGCGGGTATGTTGCTTCTTAGCGGGAGGACTTCGGCGCCCGCCGGTAAGATGTCGTCTGTAGAGACGTCGTCTCCAAGTTTGATAAGTACTTCTCCCTCAAGCGAGTCTGGCAGAGGCTCGAAGACCGGTGGAGGAACTATATTCGGGCCCCGTATAACCTTAACTTTCTTAGGGTCTTCCGCCGGAGCCAGCAGTAAAACGTCCTCTATGTCTAAGGGCGGCTCCTTAATCTCAGGGGGAGAACCTAGCCTTCTAGGGTCTGTGATCACGCCGTAGAGCGCCGTCGCCGCAGCTACTTCAGGGCTCACTAGATAGACTTCTGCGTCGGAGGTTCCGCTTCTACCTTTAAAGTTCCTGTTGAACGTTCTAACGGAGACGGAGCCTGTTGGAGGGGCTTGCCCCATACCTATACAGGGGCCGCATGCACACTCCAGTATTCTAGCCCCGGCGGCGATTAGATCTGCAAGCATCCCGCTCTTAGCTATGGCGCTTAAGACCTGCCTCGAACCAGGCGATATCGTAAGGTTCACGTTAGGATGAACCTTTTTACCTCGCAGTATAGAAGCTACCACCGCTAGATCACGGTAGGAGGAGTTTGTGCAGCTACCGATACATACCTGCTGGACCTCAAGTCCCTCGACTTCGCTCACCTTAACTACGTTTCCAGGGCTATGGGGCAGCGCTACCATAGGTTCCAGTTTAGACAGCTCTATTTCTATTATATCGTCATACTCCGGCCTTTCCGGTGTGGGTATGTCGATCCAGTCTTCCTCCCTACCCTGAGCCTTCAACCACTTATAGGTTTCCTCGTCGGAGGGGAAGATCGAGGAGGTTGCCCCGGTCTCGGTTCCCATGTTCGCTATAGTCGCCCTTTCTGGCACAGTTAACCCTCCGACTCCTTCACCGAAATATTCTAGGATTTTACCTAATCCACCCTTAACTCCTATCTCACCGAGCAAAGATAAAGCGACGTCTTTAGCTGAAACCCAGGGAGTAAGTTTACCTGTGAGCTTAACGCCCAAGACTTTAGGCATTTTCATGCGATATGGCTCTCCACTCATGACAGCCGCTAAGTCTATTCCTCCCGCACCGATAGCCAGCATTCCCACGGCTCCGGCCGTGGGTGTGTGGCTGTCGGATCCAAGCAGAGTCCAGCCTGGTCTAGCAAACCTTTCAAGATGCACTCTATGGCATATCCCGTTCCCGGGCTTAGAGAACACCACTCCCAGCTTAGACGCTATGGTCTGAAGGTACCGATGGGAGTCTGAGCTCCTGCTGTCTGTTTGAAGGGTGTTATGGTCTACATAGCTAACTGAGAGCTTAGTCTTAACTTTTTCTATGCCTATAGCCTCGAGGAACATGTATACTAGGGTGCCGGTTGCGTCTTGGGTAAGCGTTTGGTCGATCTTGATGGCTACCTCGCTTCCCGGCTCAGGTTCGCCCTCCACCAGATGGTCTTCTATTATCTTGTGGGAGATGCTTCCATACAACCGATCTACAATCCTCCCCTTAAACTTTCAAAGGTTACTCTCTAGAGGTTTATGTAAAAATATCGAACCTCGTTGGGTCTGGTCCTTCCTTATACCGGCACCTTTGTTACGATCCCTGCTTCTTCAAGTATCTTTTTGAATTCCTCCTCCTTAAGAGAGGACCTTCTCCCCCTCTCGTAGAGGTTTTTCACCCTCCTCGTAACGACCTTTAAGACTTCATCGTCTGGGGTCTCTCCTGTCAGCTCCCGTATCTTATGTCTGATTATAGCTTTTCCGGAGTGCTTCCCTATGGTTAGCCTCCGCTTATTTCCGACAAGTTCAGGCGGATAAGGCTCATAGGTGAGAGGATTATTCAGCACACCATGAGTGTGTATCCCAGATTCGTGTGCGAAGGCGTAGTCCCCTACGATAGCTTTGTTGGGTGGAATGACGTATCCTGTCGCTAAGCTTATGAAGTCTGCAACCTCCTTCAACCTATGGGTTTTTCCCTCGAACTTCTTGACGCCGTAATGCATACAGAGGTTCAATATAACCTTCTCTGTCTCCGCGTTACCTGCCCTCTCCCCTATCCCAAGGAAAGTGGTACTCACATAGATTTTATCCCAGATGCCTGAGGCAGCCCGCACGGCGGCTAGGGTGTTCTCCACAGCGTTACCGAAATCGTCGTGGGCATGTATCTCGATGTCCCTGATCTTCGTTTCAGCCTTTATAGCCTTCACCTTAGCCGGTATACCGTTAGGCAGCGGTGCTTTAGGGTCGGACAAGCCCACCCCGACGGTATCGCATATCCTATAGCATTCAGCTCCCGCCTCGGCAACAGCGTCTATAAACCTTCTCTCGAACCCCCATCTAGCTCTAGTGCTGTCTTCTCCGTGGACGAAAACCCGTAAGCCGTGGTCTTTCGCAGCATACTCCACCACATCTACAACCCTCATTAAGAGGTCATCCTCGGTCTTGCCGGGCCATTTAGCCTTAAAGTGTATATGCGAGACCGGGTGAGATATTCCAACCTCCTCAAAGTCGCATTCTAAGGCGTCGTCTATGTCTTCCTTAACCGCTCTACACCATCCTGCTATCCTAGCTTTTAAACCTAATTCGTGAATGAGCTTCACAGCTTTTTTATCCGTGTCTTGATAGTGATGTAGTTCCATCCTCTCCACTCCTATTTCGTCGAGGTAGTAGGCTATCTTCGCGGCGTCTTCAGGTGAAACCGCTAAACCCGGCATCTGAACTCCGTCTCTAAGAGTTGTGTCGTCGATTAAAACTTCCGTATTTAAGGACAGCTTGTTGAAATATAGTTCATACTCGTCTCTGTCGAGTTCAAAGTTTTTAGCTTTTACAGCTGTCAATCGGATGTCCTCCTACTCAAACGTCTTTATACCTATTCGTTTACTTCCTCTATAATTTTATTTTATAAATAAAAACTTTTCTCAGTTGCAACTAAACATTTATCTATTAAAA
>CAZVJZ010000011.1:0-1162 GCA_964627655.1 uncultured Candidatus Bathyarchaeia archaeon | reverse complement strand
TGTTGTATATAAGAATTTAGGGTTCAGAAATAGAAGTTCTAACAACTTTTTAGGTCATGGTCAACCTTACGCGGAAGTTAGAGCTTCTCAAATTCTTAAAGACGATGGGTTGCAAAGTTTAAATTTAGATGCCTCATCTATATGAGGATCTTATAATATTTTAACACATATCTATATAACAACAAATCATTTATTACCTTTTCACCTTTAATTTTATAGGTTGGATCCGCTTATAGTTTCATTCGTGATTAACAACTTATTCGATGCGCTGGAGAATCTGATCGGTGATCGAGAAGATGAGTACACACGTTGAGGATTTAAAGTTTAGATTAATGGTCGTCGACTTACTTCGAGCTGCTAAGAGAACATATACGTATAGAGAGCTGGCAAACAAGACAGGCCTCCCGGTTACAGTTTTGAGCAGGTATGCAAAAGGGCATGTTCTACCAAACAACGAGAGGGCTAGGAAACTCTGCAAGGTCTTAAACAAGCTTGTAGGGTTGGAAGTCGTTCTTCAAAAGAAGATCCGATTCAACAGCGACGGATACTTCGACAACACAGGGATCATAGGAGATTTCAACATATTAAGGCAAGCGGCGAACAAGGCGCTCGATACTTTCGCTGGCAAGAGAGTAACAAAGGTGCTGACAGCAGCAGTCGACGGAATACCTCTAGCGACCATGGTATCCAATTACCTAGGAGTAGACCTAGCGATAGCTAAAAGAAGTAAAGAAGTGGGGGTTTCAGAGTTCTTGGAGGAGACTTACGTGCTAAGTAACTCAGGTGTTACGATGACACTATACTTACCAAAACACGCTCTGAAGAGGAGGGACAGCGTATTGATGGTTGACGATATGGTGAAGACTGGGGAGACTCAGCTGGCTCTCATAAACTTGGTGAAGAAAGCTAAAGCCGAGATATCTGGAGCCTTCTTCCTTCTAGCGATAGGAGACGAGTGGAGAAAAAAAATCAACCTACCAGTAAACTGTCCAATAAAGGTTATTTCACAGATCTATCCGCCTAAGAGATAACCGTCTATTTTTCGTTTAACCTTCACGCTTATTTCTCATGATTCTTTAGTAAGACCGAAAAACATATTTAAAGCGAGATATTAGAGACCTACGATTTCGAAACAGTCCTCTATGAAACAGAAAGAGAAAAG
>CAZVJZ010000010.1:10057-24116 GCA_964627655.1 uncultured Candidatus Bathyarchaeia archaeon | reverse complement strand
GTGCAGGGATGGTATCATAACCCGATCTATCCAGGCTTCTACTTCTACGACCTATGGAAAGGATACTGATAATTCCTTTCGGAAAAAATATAAAAATCCCTTTCCTTTTTTTATCCTCACTCGAAAGTGAAGACTGATGGAGCTTAAACACTACATCATAAGAAGACTCTTGCTATTGATACCGACACTCATAGGTGTTACCCTACTCATATTCGCTGTTATACAGCTGTTTAGCCCTACAGAGAGGGCTGCTCTTTACATAAGGGACCCTAGACAGGCGAGGGATCTGCCAGGGATAATCAAGAAGTATCATCTAGACGAGCCGGTCTACGTTCAGTACTACTATTGGTTGAGAGAGGTCTTGAGGGGAAACTTAGGCTACTCTAAATCGGTTAACATGCCGGTCGTGGATGCGATCATGAACTTCTTTCCCGCTACAGTCGAGCTTGTCATGTATTCCGCCCCCCTAATCGTTCTACTCGGAATAAAACTTGGAGTTCTCGCGGCGATACACAAGGACAGGGCAGCCGACCATTTAACTAGGATCTCCTCGATAATAGGATGGTCTTTACCGTCATTCTGGCTCGGCATATTGTTACTCGCCATATTCTACGGTCAGCTAGGAATATTCCCGCCTGAAAGGCTTGGAACAGAAGCTAGCGTATACGTGAACTCAGCGAACTTTATCAGATACACGAAGATCAATACGATAGACGCACTGTTAAACGGGCAACTCTGGATATTCGTCGACGCCCTAAAGCACCTCGTGTTACCGGTAGCTAGCTTAACCATACAGATCGTGGCGTTGATCGTGAGGATCATGAGGTCAAGCATGCTTGAGGCTCTCAATAAGGGGTACGTCCTAGCAGCTAGGGCTAAAGGGCTGGAAGAGCACGACGTCATCTATAAACATGCTAGAAAGAACGCTTTAATCCCAGTGTTCACCGTGACAGGCATACTGCTTGCGGGTATGCTTACAGGCGTAATTATAACAGAGACGGTCTTCAACTATAAAGGCATCGGATATTGGGCTGCACATGCAGCCACACAGCTTGACATACCGGCGGTCTTAGGCTTCGCCCTCTTAGCCGGAGTGATCTTCGTATTCACCAACCTCATAGTAGACATACTCTACGCATATATAGATCCGCGTGTAAGGTTGGGATGATAGCTTGTGGTTTAGGCTGGGGATCAGGAGGTTCAAGAGAGAAGCCGAACCCACCATAAGGGAGCTTAAATTCTCTCTGCATAGGATAAAAAGTAGTCCACTCTCGATTGCTGGCATAGCGATAATTCTATTCTTCGCGGCTATCGCTATCCTAGCACCTGTTTTAGCTCCTCCACCGAAGGGATGGAGAGACCCTTACATGATTCCACATGAAGGATGGGATCCGACGCCGAAGCCTCCTAGTGAAGGACACCCATTTGGCACAACACAGCAGCAATACGATATTTATTATGGATGTATTTGGGGGACTAGAACAGCTTTTTATGTGGGCTTCGTCGTGGTAGGTACCGGAGTATTGATCAGTCTGGTGATCGGAAGTATAGCAGGCTACTATGGAGGAGTGATCGACGAAGCTTTGATGAGGTTCACAGACATAATATTCGCTTTCCCAACTCTAGTTTTAGCTATGGCTTTAGTTACAGCCTTCGGCCCAAGCTTAGAAAGCGTGATTAAAGCCCTAATCTTAGTCAGCTGGCCTAGCTACGCCAGGGTGATCAGAGGAGAAGTTCTGAGCGTTAAACAAAACGACTATGTAGAAGCCGCTAAAAGTATAGGATGCTCAGACTTCAGGGTGATCGTTAGACATATCCTCCCTAACTCCATCTTCCCCCTACTAATAATGGCTTCCCTAGACATCGGAGCAATTGTACTAACAGAAGCCGCATTAAGCTTCTTAGGCCTCGGACCACCGATCGGCTTCGCGGACTGGGGGCAGATGGTCGCCTTCTCTAGGAACTGGATAGTCGGGCCGCCAGGAGACCCATATAAGTACTGGTACACATACATCATTCCAGGCTTATTCATCTTCACCTTCGTCCTAGGCTGGAACCTGCTTGGAGACGCTTTCAGGGACATTCTAGACCCTACGTTGAGGAGGAGGTAGATGAAGAAGATTCTTGAGGTTCAAGACCTCCTGCTGAGGTTCTACACGTATGAAGGGATAGTGAAGGCTCTCGAAGGGGTAAACCTCCACATGATAGAAGGGGAGACCCTCGGCGTCGTCGGAGAGACAGGTTGCGGAAAGACGATGACTGGACTGTCGATCCTAGCCTTAACGCCTTCACCGGGAAGGATCGAGGGAGGAAGAATATTCTTCCAAAGCGAGAAAGGATGGATAGACATTCTAAGCCTAGACAAGGACGCCGTGAGAAAGATCAGGGGTAAAGAGATCTCGATGATCTTCCAAGAGCCGAACGCTGCTCTAAATCCACTTTTAACGGTAGAAGAGCAGATCTCGGAAGTTCTGATGCAGCATAGACGTGAAGAATTCGTTAAGAAAGTCTTAAGCGGCATCGAGAGGGACCTGCAGAAAACTAAGGGAGGAGCCTTATCGAAGGCTTTCATCTATAGGGTCGAGAGGAAGATCTATGAGAAGATGTTGGAGAACCCGAAGTCTCTGCTGGTTAGAGCGTTCTCGAAGACTCCGATACTTAGGAGATATCAAAGTAGACTCAGGAGCGAAGTACGGAGAGAGGTGATCAGAATACTTAGGGAGATAAAGATACCGGATCCCGAGAGAGTAGTCGACATGTATCCACATGAACTTAGCGGAGGTATGCAGCAGAGGGTCGTGATCGCCATGGCTTTAGCCTGCAACCCAAAGCTCCTAATATCCGATGAGCCTACCACTAACTTAGACGTAACAGTCGAAGCACAAATTCTGAACCTCATAAAGGAACTTAAAAGCAAGTTTGGCTCCTCGATTCTCTACATAACCCACGATATGGGAGTCGTAGCCGAGATCTGCGACCGTGTGGCCGTCATGTATGCTGGAAGCGTCTGTGAAATAGCCGACGTATTCGAAATATTTAGAAACCCCCTCCACCCTTACACCAGAGCCTTACTTGAATCTATACCAAGACCCGGGAAGAAGTTTAAATCGATCAAGGGAACCGTTCCTAACTTAATAAATCCTCCGCCTGGATGCAGGTTCCACCCAAGATGCCCAAAAGCCATGCCGATATGCTCTAAAGTGAAGCCAGAAATGGTTAACATAGACGGACATTTCGTCGCTTGCCATCTATACGGGAAGGGAAAAGAATGAAGGTTCTATTAGAAACAGAAGGACTAAAGAAGTATTATCCGATCACTGGAGGTGTGCTAAAGAGGAGGAGAGGAGACGTTAAAGCCGTAGACGGCGTGAGTCTGAACATCTTTAAAGGCGAGTGCTTCGGGCTGGTCGGTGAATCCGGTTGCGGCAAGACGACTTTCGGTAAGACCGTTATAAGACTCCTTGAACCCACGGCTGGACATATATACTTCAACGTTCCAGAAAACGTTAGAAGAAAGCTTAAGGCTCAAGACGGCGACCCTGAAGACCTTAAGAAGCTAAGGGAGAAATACGACCTATCAACGTTTAAAGGCAAGAAGCTGAAGCACATCAGGAGAAAGATGCAGATAGTCTATCAGAACCCCTCCTCCTCGCTTAACCCTAGGATGCTCGTCAAGGACATAGTTGGGGAGCCTCTCAAGGTTCAGGGTTTAGCTAAGGGGCGTGAGCTAAGAGAGAGAGTCATAGAGATGCTCGAGAAGGTAGGTCTCGGAGAAACCCATCTCTACAGATATCCACACGAGTTCAGCGGCGGGCAGAAGCAGAGAATAGCTATAGCTAGGGCGCTCATAACAAATCCTGAATTTGTAGTCCTCGACGAGCCTACCTCCTCGGTCGACGTCTCGGTCAGGGCACAGCTACTCGACCTATTCCAGAAACTACAGAAGAACCTAGGGTTAACCTATCTCTTCATCAGCCACGACCTAAACATAGTTGAGTGTATAAGTTATAGAGTCGCGGTCATGTATCTCGGGAAGGTCGTAGAGTTAGCTCCAACCTCTAAGATCTACGAGGAGCCTCTCCACCCATATTCGCTGGCACTTTTCTCCTCGATCCCTATACCAGACCCGACAGTGAGGAGGGAACGCATCATACTTGAAGGCGAAGTGCCCAGCCCGGTTAATCCCCCGCCTGGATGCAGGTTCCACCCAAGATGCCCAAAAGCCATGAATATCTGTCGTAGAGAGGAGCCTGAACTCTTAGAGGTGGAGAAAAACCATTTTGTCGCCTGCCACCTTTACCGCCACAAAACGTGAAGCCTCAGACGAGATGAAAACGGTGGAATGAAGGCTCCCTCTAATGGATCGTATGATCATAGGCTGGCTCGTTTGGTCTAGGAAGCTTCCTCTCAACCGGAGGTAGCTTCGGCCCCCCTCTTTTAGGCTTCGACGCGTAGTAATACGCTGTACTGGAGTAGTCGTTGTTCAGAGAGTTTGCATGCCCGTGTTCTATCGTTACTTTTATGCTCTTCCTGAACCTTATAGGGTCTTCTATATAGTATCGGTACACCGTGTTTTTGCCTTTCCATCTCCAATCTTGTTGCCGCTGTAGAGTATGACCCTATGATACGGTGCGTTATACTCTTGGGTAGGACAGTAAGCGCAGTTGAACCAATCTTCGGTTCCGGTTCCATGAATCGATGGAGGCCAGACTTCTCCGTCGATGAAGATCATGTCGTCTTCCTCTCCATACCAGTCGTTCGGGTTACACTGGAAACAGTCGATGTCTAGGTGGGCTCCACAGTAGATACCCTCTCCTTCAGCCTCCAACATAACGTAGTTGTCTCTACCGTCGAGGTTCCTCCATCGTGGATCACTAGTTAGTTCATCGCTTATCTTTAGTTTTTCCTCGAACACCCATCCTCACGTCTCCACTGAACGTGGAAACACGCTAATCCTTCAACAGCGTCGGTTGAGGGGTAACACTCATAATCTATGTAGAAAGAATGGTTGCAGGGCTCTGAGCCTTCGTTCTCGACCTCCACCACAGCCAGATTCTTGAAGGGCATCGGCCACCAAGAGTTGAAGCCTTTCCGTTTTCAGGGCTCATCTGTAGAGGAAGAGAAACGAAGTTCTTTCTTATCCCATGACCTAAACCGAAGAAATCTCAGATAGGGCATTCGACACTCGGATAGGAACGACCGTCCCAATAGAACCTGAGAACGATCCTCCTCAGATAGTCTTCTTGTGGTAGACTTAAGGTCATCCAAACATGTTTGATGCATGCTGGACCCTCTATTTCCGCGAGAAACCCCCGGTTCACCTGAACCTATAACCCAGTAATCTTTATTTCCCAAGCAAGGCTGGAATAACCGATCACGCTTGACGACCCTCGGAATTAAAGTTAATTTGAACTGAGTATATAGGGATTAGGAGTAATCGGAGTCTGGTTGGTGGACACCGTTGAGCGGGGTTTCGAGTCTTAAGGAACGCAAGATAATAGAGTTAATCCACAGATGTTTGGAGGAGATGCCTTCAGCTCCTATCTCCTTCGGAGACGACGTTTCAGCTGTAACCTTAGATGAAGATATGCTTGCAGTCTTAACGGTAGACATGTTCGTCGGGAAAACAGATATGCCTCCAGGTATGACCCTGTATCAGGCGGCTAGGAAAGCCGTCGTCATGAACATCAGCGACCTGGCCTCGAAAGGCGTTAAACCTTCGGCGGTGTTGACTTCACTCGGGCTTCCACGAGGGTTAAGCCGAAAAGAGATCGTAGAGATCGGGAGAGGACTCAACTCGGGGGCTAGGGAGTATGGAGCATACGTGATAGGCGGAGACACGAACGAGGCTTCCGACCTCATCATAGACTGTGTAGCCTTCGGGAAGACTGAAAGGAAAAACCTGATAAGCAGGAGCGGAGCGAAGCCGGGAGATATAGTGGCCACGACCGGGGACTTCGGGAACACGGCTTGTGGGTTCAAGATCCTGCTCGAAGGATTCTATGCACCAGAGAATCTTAAAGAGAGGATCTTAAGGTCCGTCTATGAGCCGAAAGCTAGAGTTGCAGAGGGCTACGCTTTAGCTAGAAGCCGAAGCGTCACGGCCTCTATAGATTCCAGCGACGGTCTAGCTTGGAGCTTATACGAGCTCTCGAAGATGAGCGGCGTAGGCTTCCTGATCGATGAGCCGCCCGTGTCGCCTGAGACAGAGGCTTTCGCCAAGCTTCATAGTCTAGACCCGGTTAACCTATGCCTGTATGGCGGAGAGGAGTATGAGCTAGTTTTAACGGTGAAGCCTGAGAGGTGGCTTGAAGCCCGGTCGCTTATCTCGAAGCTTGGCTCGGAACTTAAGCGGATAGGCGTAGCCATCGAGGAGAAGTCCCTTAAGTTGAAGCTAAACGGTGAGGTTACTCCGATCGAGCCTAAAGGGTGGGAGCATTTCGAGTAAAGATTCGGCTGAAAGGAAAGCGACATAGGTTTTACTTATCGCTGACTGATGGAAAGCCGAAAGCGTGAGCGCAAAGTTTAAAGAGTTGCCCGATGGACTTTCATCTATGAACGTAATAGTGATCATGCTCGATAGCTTCAGGCAAGACCACATAAGCTTTTACAATCAGGGGAAGTCTGTTTTTAAAGACGTTAAGCCCTGTAAAACCCCTAACATCGATAAGTTCGCTAAGGAGTGTATAGTGTTCGAGAACGCTTATCCGAGCGGCTTACCCACTATTCCTGTAAGATGCGAGCTGATGACGGGACAGGATACGTTGCCGTTCAGACCCTGGGAGCCTCTATCACCTCGTGACGTAACGATCGCTGAGATACTTGGCAGAGAAGGCTATGTCTGCGGTCTCATATCAGACACTTACCATTATAGGGCTCCGGGAATGAACTTCCATCGAGGTTTCCATGCTTATCGATGGATACGTGGACAAGAATACGACCCTTACAATTCAAACCCTTCTCGAAGAAGAGTTGAAGACTACGTAAACGAGAACTATCCAGAGATATGGAGGAAGAGGGTGCACCAATTCCTCACCAACACGGACGACTTTAAGAGGGAGGAGGACTGGTTCCCAGCTAAAGTGGTATCGGAAGCTATCGAATGGTTGAAGAAAAACAGGGTTCACGAGAAAGTTTTTCTGTGGATAGACTCGTTCGACCCGCATGAACCTTGGGACCCGCCGGAGAGATTCGATACTTACACAGATCCAAACTATGATGGGCCGAGGCTTATCATGCCCATGGGAGGAGAAGCAAGCGACTGGGCTACCGAAGAGCAGATAAGATACATCAGAGGATTATACGCCGGAGAGGCGGCGTTTGTCGATCACTGCTTCGGAAAACTTTTCGAAGCGTTAGAAGAATTAGGCTACTACGACGACTCCATAATAATATTGCTGGCAGACCATGGACACCCATTAGCAGACCACGGGAAATTCCTTAAGGGGACAGACAGAATGTACAACGAGCTTCTAAAGGTACCGTTTATGGTTCGTCTCCCCGGCGGTGAAGGGGCACGGAGGACAAGGGCCCTAGTGCAGTTTCCTGACGTTCTTCCAACTATACTCGACCTCCTCGGCTTGAAGAACAACACTCACTCGATGCACGGTAAAAGCTTCCTGCCTGTATTGACTGGTGAGACAGACAAGCATAGGAAAGCTATCATAACCGGCTACCATGAGGGGATAGACCGATGCATCAGAGACGAAGAATGGAGTTACATTCAACGTCCTGAAGGAGAGAAAGACGAGCTCTACAACCTCGTAAAGGACCCTAAAGAGCAGAATAACCTCATAGACGATTATCCAGAAGAGGCTAAGAGACTGTCGTCGATGTTCGGCTTGTATTTCCGCCGCATTAGAGGGAAGGTTATCGGTGGGACATCGGACAAGCGTGGAATACAGGGAAAATATGAAGTTGCTTCAGGCACCATAAAATAGCTCAAAGCTTTTTCACCGGAACTAACTTTTTCTCTTACATTAGACAAGAAAGTAGGGTCTAATTAAAACTCTTAAAGAGATAAAAACATGGTTTAACGATGCACATATCGATTTTTGTCTAAATCTTTAAAGTTCTACTCGCCACGAAAGATTGGAAGTCGAAAAAGATAGTGTAGCGATACGCTTAGGCCCAACGCAAAGCAGAAGTCGGTAGAACATTTTAAATAGAGAATGGCTTCCTGAATATTTAGAGTCTTCATCTACGAGTTTCAGGGATGAAGAATCTTGCCGGTTGAGAAGTTTGAATGCGAGATTATGAGCTGGGAGCATTTCTACAGGTTGGCTAAAGAGGTCGCCGAAAAGATAAAGTCTTCCGGCTATCTCCCAGACATGATCATCGGTTTAGCGAGAGGCGGATGGTGCCTAGCACGAGTCCTCTGCGACTTCATCGGAGTTAAGGACCTCGTAAGCCTTAAAGTCGAACATTGGGGTATAACCGCTACACCCGACGGGAAAGCTAAGTTGAAGTACCCCTTCGACATAGACCTAACCGGAAAGAAGGTCTTAGTGGTAGACGACATAACGGATACAGGAGAAAGCATGCGAATATCGGTCGACTATGTTAAAACCCTGAATCCGAAAGAGGTTAAGACAGCCGCCTTAAGACATATCGAAGGATCTAAGTTCAAGCCAGACTACTATGCCGAGAAGATCACGTGGAGATGGGTGATATTCCCTTGGAACTTCGTCGAAGACCTATGCAACCTCGTCGAGAAGGTGCAGGGTGAAGTAGATAAACCCTACGACACGAAGCTACTCAAGGCTAAACTTAAAGAATACTTCAAGATAGACGTCGACGAGGAGAACGTCCGAGAGATTTTAGCGGAGCTCGACAGACGGAAAAAGCTTAAACCAGTGCGTCCCTAAGCGAGAAAGCACACTCGCAACCACGTTCCTTAGGAATCTTCGGGATAACCTCCCTGAGCAATTTCTTGAGGTTCTCCGTGTTCTGCTTCATGGTCTCAACTACTTCCTTAACCGAAACAGGTTTCTCGGCCCACACGTCGTAGTCTGTGACCATGGATACCGAAACATAACATAACTCCATCTCCCTAGCCAATACGCACTCAGGATACAGCGTCATACCTATCACGTCAGCACCCCAAGAACGGAAAAGCCTAGACTCGGCTCTCGTAGAGAACCTTGGTCCCTCGATGCAAACGTAGGTTCCCTTGTCATGAACGCTTAAACCGATCTTTAAAGCTCCTTCATAGAAGATTCTTCTCAGCTCTGGGCAGAAGGGGTCGGCCGTCGATATATGGCATACCCTTCCCCCCTCATAGAACGTATCCATCCTCTTTTTCGTCCTATCTATGAACTGGTCGACTATCACAAAGTCTCCAGGCTTAAAGTCTTCTCTCAGACTGCCGACGGCGGCGGGAGCCACTATCCTCTGAACACCTAACTCCTTTAACGCCCATATGTTAGCCCTGTAGTTCACCCTATGTGGAGGTATCGTGTGGTTTCTTCCATGCCTAGGTATGAAAGCCACTTTCTTGCCTCCAAGCGAGCCGACAAATACCAGATCTGAAGGAATACCGTAAGGAGTGTACACTTTAACCTCATTCACTTCCTCGAACATCGCAGGGTCGTAGACTCCAGTGCCCCCAATTATACCTATCTCCACATCACCCTTAACCGAGGACAACTCGTCTACCTCCGAGATCTAATTAAACCGCTAAAGCGGTATTTATATAGTTCATTTAACGAATCTATTCTGTACAAAAATACTGTACCCCAAGTGTACAAATGGATTTTCAGTCTATAGCGAGAATTCATAAAACAATAGTATTTTTAAAAAATATTAGTTGATTTCGTAAACTTGGGGGGAGCAGGAAACTTTGAGAGAGAGACTGATAGGAGTCCTCTTTATAGCATTGAGCTTCTCCATAGTGACTGTTTCCGCCTTCGTATATCAACAGGCGACCCAAACGGTCACCCAGACCATCATAGAGGTCGCCACGATAAACCTAAAGAACTCAGATTTGGGTTCGATCGACGAGGGAGACACAAAGACCTACACCAAGAACGATATAGGAAGCCTCGGCAACGCAATAACCATAACCACGACGAAGAACCATGTTTACCTGCATCTCGACAGCAACCTCGACAGCTTAGACAGTCACTACAACACATACAACATAGTAGTTAAATTCGATACGGTTCCGGACGGGTCCACACATTCGACCGGAGAAAACGCATGCACGCTATCCATATCGTCGCCGGACTACAGTGCCATAGACCTAGACGTCCCGGGAACTTGGACCTTCGACTTTGAGGTCACGACCAACCCTAAATCCGTGGATTCAGATACCGAGACCACCGTTAACGTCACGGTGTTGGCTGAGAGTACATCCTAAAACCGTTAAGGAGGCTAAAACGAGAGGATGAAGTATAAGCTGTTCGGCCTCCTGTTAACGATGTGGCTGGTATTGCTTATAACGGTCTATCTACCGATCAGCAAGCTAGTGACTGTGGTTTTCCCCTTAACCATCGAGTATGAGTATAAGCTAACGGCGTTTTTGATGTCGACTGCCCTCTGTTTCGTCTCATCGCTCTACATAGGGATAACGGAATTAAGGGGGTTGAAGGACTCTATTGAGGAAAACCACTTCTAAGAGACTCCATCTTTTTCTTATTTCTTTGATGCTTACAACCTCGATCTTCGCCACAGCACACCGTACCAACGCTTTCACCTACCACTTTCAAACTCAAACCCTTTCTCAAAAGATAAATAACCTAGTCACAGTCGTAGTCAACCCTTCGGGAGACGCTTGGCTCAACGAGTACCGCAAAAACAGAAATTACGGCGGAGATACCAAACTAGTGGTTCAGAGCTATATTTTCAACCGTCACGTAATCCTTAAGTTCGATTTAACAGGTCTCCCATCACACATTAAGGTCGTCTCCGCCAACCTTTCCTTATACTATTATAACAGAGGATTTAGAAATCCTGCCGGAAGAACATACTATTGTTACAGACTCACTGAAACAGACTGGGTAGAAGGAACACAGAGCGGCAGCAAAGAGGCAGGCTCATGCTGCTGGAACTACAGACAATACGACACGCTGGCCTGGACGGTTAAAGGCGGAACCTACACGACCGAAAACCGCGCCTCCGCAACCGTGCCCTCATCCTTCGGCTGGATGGTCTGGAACGTGACGAACCAAGTTCAATACGCGATCGACAATACGGGTAAAATAGTCCACTTCATAATAATCGATGGAAACGAATATTCGATCATAAAGTATAGGGCTTACTTCTATTCACGAGAGTATTCAAACCACTCTCTTATACCGAAACTCGAAGTCACGTATAAACTCGCGAACTAGAGAAATCGAAAATAAAAAAGAGGAAGGTTTACACGACCACAAGGACGGTTATATCTGTCACGTTTGTGCCCGTAGGCCCGGTTATTATTAGGTCGCCGAGTTCAGAGAAGAAGCTGTAGGAGTCGTTGTTCATCAGGTACTTCACGGGGTCTAGACCAGCCTTCTCCGCCCTCTTTATGGTGCTTCCGTCGACTAAGGCTCCTGCAGCGTCGGTCGGACCGTCCACTCCGTCCGTGTTAACGGATGCTAAGACTCCTCCCTCCACACCCTTGAGTTTAAGGGAGGCGGCTAAAGCAAGCTCTTGATTTCGTCCACCCTTACCGTTCCCAACCACTGTTACGGTGGTCTCTCCACCTAAGACCACAGCGCATGGTCTAGGCATCGGATTCCCTGAATGCAGGGTTTCCCTGATAATCGAAGCTAGAAAGGCACCTACCTCTCTAGCTTCCCCCTCCATGTATGAAGTTAGGAATAACGTGTTTAGCCCGTTTCTGGACAGCTCATCTTTAGCGGCGATACACGCCATCCTGTTGCTTCCCACGATTATGTTATGAACTTTTTTGAAAACTTCATCTCCTTCCTTTGGAGTCTCCGGCTCATCCCCCTTCAAGCCGTCGAGTAGAAGCCTCCTGATACTCTCCGGAGCGCTGTCCCATATTCGATACTTCTTCAGGATCGATACTGCATCACTGAATGTTGAAGTGTCAGGCACGGTTGGTCCAGATGCTATAACGTCTAGTGGGTCCCCAACTACATCAGAGAGTAGTAGGCTGACGACCGTTGCAGGATAAGCTTTCTTTGCAAGCCATCCACCTTTAAAATCGGATATGTGCTTCCTCACGGCGTTTATCTCGTTTATGGTCGCACCACACTTTAACAGGTCGTTCGTGATCTTCTTCTTATCTTCTAGGCTGACATCGCCTCTCGGCTGAGGCATGAGACTCGAGCCTCCGCCAGAAATCAAACATATGATCAGGTCCTCCTCTCCGGCTTTCTCCGCTATTTCAAGCATCTTCCTCGTGCCTGAAACTCCGTCCTCGTCTGGGACAGGGTGGCTTGCACCATGAAGCAGTATCCTACTCGTGGAGTAGAATCTCTCTGTCCCTTTAGGTACGTTAATTATTCCACCTGTGACCCGCTCCCCCAAAACCTTTTCTAGAGCTTCAGCCATAGATCCGCTGGCTTTTCCACCTCCTATAACGTAAAGGTTCTTAAACCTGCTTAGATCGAGTTTTAAGTCTCCGATCCTCAACCTCGAATCGTCCATGGAAACTTTACTGTATATGATGCCTCTGGGATCGGATGCCTCTAAAGCTTGCGATAGGGCTTTGAGAGCCAGTTTCCTGGCCTCCCTATCCTTGGCCGAAACGGCGTTTTCGAGTAGTCTCCCCTCATTCTTAATTATAGGTTCACGGTTAGATGAAGTCACATTCTCACCCTCTAGCCTCTGATTCGAAGTTGTAGTGGCTAATAGAAAATATTTTTGTTTACTTTAAGTTAGTTTCTAATGTCGTGGATATGAGAAGCCTCTTGGGTCTCGAAACGGTCGTGAAGTCACGGTTCTATAGTAGGTTGAGGGGAGGTAAGGTTGAGTGTGAACTCTGCGAGAGAAGATGCTTGATCCCGCCTGGCGAATATGGTTACTGCAGGACTAGAGTGAACGTCGACGGGGAACTATATACGGTGGTTTACGGGTATCTGAGTGCCCTTGAAAGTAGGCCTATAGAGATAAAGCCTTTCTTCCACTATCATCCCGGCTCGACCGCTCTAACGTTTTCCACATGGTCCTGTAACTTCGATTGTCCTTGGTGTCAGAACTATAATCTATCTAAAACGTCTCCTAGACTCGAATCTTCGAGATTTACTCCTCCAAAGACCGTGGTCGAGCTAGCTTTAAGAAACGGCGATAGAGGATTATGCGCAAGCTTCCAGGAGCCGACCCTGCTTACAGACTATAACCTAGAGGTATTTAGGCTCGGCAGCGAAATCGGACTCTACTCGTGCTACGTGTCGAACGGATACATGACAGAGAGGGTTTTGACGAGCCTTAAAGAGGCTGGGATGGACGGATTGAAGATCGACGTTAAGGGTGACCCAGAAACTTACCTTAAATACTGTGGAGGCATAGACGTCTATAAGGTGTGGAGGAACGCCGAGAAAGCTAAGGCTATGGGTTTCCATGTCGAGATAGTTAACCTAATAGTCACCGGTGTAAACGATGACGAGACCTGCCTTCGGTTCATAATCGAGAACCACATTAAAAGGCTTGGCGTAGACACACCTATACACTTCACACGGTATTATCCAGCCTTCAGGTTCTCCAATCCACCTACACCCATAGATAAGCTGGTAGAGGCCTACCAGATAGCTAAAAAAGCAGGAATAAGATTCCCTTACATCGGTAATGTTCCAGGCCATCCGCTGGAGGACACTTACTGTCCGAACTGTGGAAAACGGCTTATTAAGAGATTCGGCTTTAAGGTCATAGATTACAGGGTGACCGCTGATGGAAAGTGCCCCTACTGTGGGGAGGATATACCGATAAGAACTTAGACTCGACTAAAAAATATAAGATAAGTATTTTATATAGAATATGAATAAAAAGAATTTATAGAGATTCTCATTCCTTTCATCACTCAAATCTTTTATCGTTTTTCTGTGGCGAGCGTTACCGCTATATAGTCTCTATTTTGTAGAGCACCTTCAGGCCTTTCAGTGTTTCGTGT
>CAZVJZ010000010.1:0-10047 GCA_964627655.1 uncultured Candidatus Bathyarchaeia archaeon | reverse complement strand
CCCATCGAGAGCAGTCTCTCAACCACCTTCGAGGGAGGCGCTCCCTCACTATTAAACCATATCGTAAGGTAGGTTTTCACTTCGATCCCTCTAGAATGCTAATGTCTCCTCTAAGAGATATTTAAATTTAAAGACTTAATCTTCAGGGTTCCGCCATAGATTTAGCTAGGGAAATTTTATAATTAAGCGAGGTTTTAATATAGTGAATTCAAGTATGAAGCATGCCGATCGATGAAACTTGGAGGGAAAAATGTGGTTTGGGAAAAGTGCGCCCAGAGAGGATAAAGAGGATAGCAAGAGAGCTACTCAGCTTGTATCCAGATAAATTCACAAAGGACTTCGAGTATAACAAGAGGATAGTAGAGAGCTTGACGAACGTGGCTTCAGTGAGGGTCAGAAACCGAATCGCAGGCTACATAACAGGACTCGTAAGTAAAGGACAAACAGTTAAGAGGTAGGAGGATGCAAGGCGACCGAAACTCAAGTTTATTGGTCGACGAATACCGTAAGAGCTGGGTTCTACGCTATCTCCGTGAAGCTAGAGCAGACTTAGAGGTAGCAGAGGAAAACCCATACATCGAGCCTGACCCGGTTATAGAGGCTTTAAAGAAGACGCAGCTCGCACTCCAGCACCTACTTGGTGAGCCTCCCATAATCAACGGTATAGTTCAAGCGGCTGTGTTAGGTGAGGAGGAAGCTAAAGATCCAGCATTACAGATGTTGGTCGAGGTGAAGGAGGCGTTGAACAGGGTAGCGAACATTAGAGGGAGAAATAGAGAGTCGATGATAGAATATGCTGAGGGAATATTGAACCTTGTATCTGAAGTAGCCACCTTATTCTTTAAGGGAGAAAACTAGAAGGCTACATCCATGGTTAGAGTGGTTATGTACGGGATCTTTAGGAAGATCTCTGGCGTCGAAGAGTTAAGGTTAAACTTGAAAGGAAGACCTGTAGGACTTAGAGACCTACTCGAAAAGCTCCGTATTCGTCTGCCAGAGCTCATCGACACGTTGATAGACCCTGAGCTTAAGGACCCTAGTCCCAACGCCTTGATACTTGTCAACGGAAGAGAAATAAACGTCCTGAATGGTCTAAGAACCTTAATCCACGATGAGGATGAGGTGACGTTGATTCCGGTGTTACATGGAGGAGATGAAATATAAAGGCTGCCATAAACAGCAAAGTTCTCCTCAAGAAAAACTTGAAAGACTTTAACCTTGCAAGTTTTTAGACATGAGGTATGCATCCTCGTTATCTGGGTAATATGCACGTAGAACTTTCTCAACCTTAAAATTAAGTTTGGAGTACAGTTTTATCGCTGCTAGGTTTGATGCCCGAACCTCTAAGTAGACTTTCGAGGCTCCGTTTTCACGTAATATTCTTAGGATTTCTTCAAGGAGAGAGTAGGCTATACCCCGCTTCCTATACTTTTCGTCGACCGCCAAGTTCAAGATGTGACCATACTTAACGATGGATAGTTTTCTGAAATCCAGCTTAGTTTCTAAAACGGCTATCAAGTATCCCACGACTTTACTGTCGACCTCAGCGATCAAGAAGCCTTGAGGAAAACTCTTCGAAAAGAACTCGAATAAGTTTATACTCCAAGGGTTCCGGAAGCTCTTCCTCTCTATCTCTGCTATCCTACTTAAATCTGAACGTTTAAACTCTCTGATAACTCCTTTTTTAGACAACCTTCATCTGTTAGTTTCTATTCTCTAAAAGAGAAGGGCTGTGAACTTCGTTTCTCTACGGGGCTTAAACGGCTACAACTCTCTTAACTTCGGGAACCTTACTTTTAATGTATCTCTCGACGCCCATCTGCAGGGTCATTTGCGCCATGGGGCATCCAGCACATGCACCCTTCAGCTTGACCTTAACTACGTCGTCTTCCACGCCTACGAGCTCTATATCTCCCCCATCGGCCACCAGATAGGGTCTTATCTCTCCTATGGCTTTCTCAACTTTCTCTCGCATCTAAACCACCGTGGACGCTCCTCAAGGGATGTATAGCACCGTTAACTTAAAACTATTTCTATTTCGAATCTAAAATTATGTAGATATCTTTAAGGGTCGATGGTTTAAAGGGTTCTGAAGATGAAGCGGCTCAAAGTAGGTATGCACCTGTCGATCTTCGGCTCCCTAGATAGAGCCGTCGACAGAGCACATGAACTAGGATGCGACACCCTCCAGATCTTCACTAGAAACCCTAGAGGGTGGAGTGGCAGAAAGCTGAAAAAGGTTGAGGTAGAGGCCTTTAGGAGTAAGTGTGAACGTTACCGTGTGGAGCCTGTCTTCGCGCATATGCCCTATTTACCGAACTTAGCTTCGCCTAGAGAGTATGTCTATCGAAAGTCTGTGGAGGCTCTTCAAGCCGAACTAAAGAGGTGTGAAATCCTTGGAATACGTTTCCTAGTAACGCATCTCGGAAGCCATCTAGGAGCCGGGAAGAGAAAAGGGCGTGAAAGGGTGGTCTTAGCGATTAATCGTTCGTTATCGACCGTTAGAAACGAGGTCATCCTACTACTTGAGAACTCTGCCGGAACTAGAAACAGTATAGGATCACGCCTATATGAGATAGGGGAGATCATGGCTGACCTAGATGAGTTAGGGCGGGTGGGACTCTGCTTCGACACTTGCCACGCATTCGCTGCAGGCTATGATTTGAAGACTCCCCACGGGCTTAGAGGGTTAATTGAAGAGATCGATCGGTCTATAGGCCTAGATAAGCTTAGAGTCGTACATCTAAACGATTCTAAGGGAGGGTTAGGCTCAAGGATCGATAGACACGAGCATATAGGGATGGGCATGATCGGCGAGAAGGGCTTCATAAACATCTTAGGAAGCGAGCTGAGCAGGGCTCCGCTTATACTCGAGACTCCTGTAGATAACCGCAGGAGCGACAGAGAGAACCTAGATAAAGTGAGGGAACTCTGGAAGATCGCCCAAGAAAATGAAGGTTTAAAGGTGTAAATATGCGAAGGATTCCAAATGTAAAGTCTTCGAAACCTTTAAAGTCTAAGACGAAGATCCTTTCTTCTTGGGATGAAAGAGGAGAATACACTTTTAGCGTTCGATGAGGATATCAAACAGAGGAGCTGGGTCGATTGGCTTAAAGCTCATACTTCAGGTTTTAAGCCTCTCCACAGATATGAAGGAACGTTTAAGCTAAATCGAGACAGGGTGATTTTCGAGGGAAGAGAGATAAAAAAAACCGAGGGGAAATTAAACTCGAGATCCCCTTGAAGAACATTACAGACGTTTACTACGGCTTCGATAAAGTTTTCAGGGGACGTGAAGAAAGGGCCTGGCCTTGGAATAAGCCGTTGAGAATAAAATTTTGTCAGGATGGAACGGAGAAAACGGTCTATCTGTTCGTCAACTTTCATTATAAATATGGGATAAGATCCTCAGATAACGAGAGAATCTACCATAGATTAGTCGACTCACTTCATAAAGTCCAAATCTAAAAAAGGAGATGTACGTGATATATAGGTCCCTTTTGAGAGATTATCAATGATCTATTCGTTTATGGAAGCTCGGCTGGAGCAACCAAAGGATGTAAGGCTTTAGGTTAAAGACATTTTCCATCCATTCTTCATAGTCTTTCAAGTTCTCTCATATCATTCGATGTCGTGAACTTGAACTCCTCTTCTTCTAAGTTCTCCTGCTATGAAACGCCTATGACAGTACTTAACCTTTCTCTCCATACACATGATCGCTAATCTATACCGCCGGGCAAGTCGGAGGATCTCGGTAAGACCACTCTTGAAACTTTCACTCTCGATATACTTTTTATATCCTCCCTTCCGATATCCTCCAAGTGTTTCCCCCAACCACAGATAGCTTATTCCCTCTTCCTTAAGCCACCGCTCAAGGTTCTCCTTACAGAAGTCAGGCTCCTTAGAGGCGGGGAAACGCCTAACGTCGACCACTACTTGTATGTTATATCTTCTGAGTAACTCGGCGAACTTCTCTCTACTACGTCCACTGTACCCGATCGTGCATATAGGATTAACTTTATCTGATCTTGACGTATTCATATGCCTCAGTGAGGTTTTCGAAGCAATAGTGAACTTTCTGGAAGTCCCTTCTGAATTCAGCGACCTCCTCTTTAACTTTCGCTGGATCATCCTTCTTTACAACGACTCTAGATATGAAGTCTGCTATAACCTTCATATCCTTCTCTTTCAAGCCTAAACGTGTGACCTCGCTTACTCCAAGCCTTATGCCTCCGGGGTTCATGAAGTGTCTTCCCTCCTTGATGTCCCAAGGCAATAAGTTCCTGTTTATTATGATGTTCGCCTTCTCCAACTCCTTCTCTATGGTTCCGCCGTCACCATATTTTGTTATGTCTACAAGTATTACGTGGGACTCCGTGAAGCCTTTATGCTCACCCAACACGTTGAAGCCTCTCTCGTAAAGCGCTTGACCTAGAGCCTTAGCGTTCCTAACCACCTGAGAAGCGTACTCCCTTCCGAACTTCAGCAACTCGGCGGCCGCTATAGCTACCCCTGCAACACTATGTAGATGGTGGTTACTCACCATACCAGGGAAAACCGCACGCTTTATGGACTCCGCATATTTTTCCCATGAAACTATCCCGCCGTGTTGAGGGCCGAAGAAGGTCTTGTGTGTGCTGAAGGTCATGGCGTCTGCACCTTCTCTCAACGGGTCTTGAAACTTCCCACCTGCGATTAAACCGGCGACGTGGGCTGCATCGTATCCTATCTTAGCTCCGACGTCACGTATCGTTTCTTCCAACTCTTTTACGGGATGCGGGAAGGGAAAGACGCTTCCTCCGAACATCACAAGTTTCGGGGGTTTCCCTTCATCTGCGAACTTCTTGATCCTCTTTTTCGCTGTTTCGACGTCTATAGTCAGCTCCTTATAGTCTAAGGGAAGATACTCTACGTTCAGGCCGTGAACAGCCCCGGCCGTGCCTCCAAGCCGCTTCTTCCCCATGCTTATGTGGCCTCCAGCCGGGATCGATAAGGCCATCATAGTGTCTCCGGGTTCTGTGAAAGCGGTATAGAGGGAGAGGTTAGCTACAACGCCTGAAATCGGCCGTACATCGGCGAACTCAGCTTTATAAAGCTTCTTGATTAGGTCTTGACAGATCACCTCCACCTCGTCTATGTATTTGCATCCTGCATAAACTCTCTCACCAGGCCATCCCTCGGCGTATCTGTTACCGAAGTCGGAGGTTAAGGCTTCCCGAACCGCTGGGCTTGGTACGTTCTCACTCGCTATCAAAGGGATCGCTGCCTTAAACCATTCATGGTGCTCCTTAAGGAGGCTTAATACTCGACTGTAATACTCTTCTGGCTCGCTCATCAAACATACCTCGAACAAACGACTAAACATTATTTTTGCGGTAACATTAGATAAATTTAATTATTTGGGAGAACCTAACTCTCTGAAGGGGAGAACTATGAGTAGACGTAGAGCTCGAGATAGAGCTCCTATGCCAGCAGTAAGTGCGGGGCTGCTTAGATTCTTTGAGGAGGAGACTCCAGGCGTACGTTTGAGGCCTGAAATCGTCGTGGTCTTATCTATCGGACTAATCGTCTTCTCGATACTGCTTCCGATACTCTACCCGCCGGTCTAACGAAGGTTAATGACGTGGTCTCTCGTGAAAAGTTATCTTATCAGAAGCTATAAACCTTTTTCCGATGGAAATAAGGTTTAAAGGAAAGATGAAGAGGAAGGAGTTGCTGGAAACCGAAAACTTTACAGGGGACTATATTGATAGGGCTACCAAACATTACTCTTCCCTCTTCACGCTTCCGTCCAATAGAAAACTTATTCTATGTCTGTTGGCAACATCCGTTATCGCAGGCTTCGTAGCCACTGAAACCTTAATAGGATTAATCTACTTCGCCTCAACGGTTTTACTTAACATGGTTCTCAAAAGGAGCTTGTTTAAGGAGGACCCTCTGATCAATTTGAAGCGCTTATCCGCCTTATCCCTCTTCTCTCTCGTTATATGGACGTTCTTCATCGTCTTGGGGGGAGCCCTACAACTTCTCTTTAAGTCTTATCTGATCTGGATTAAACTGGTATTTGTAGGTCTTTCAGCGTCTACTGCTATACGCTTCCTCATTTTCTACGTTCTCTCCTTTAGATCCAGACCCGCCGCCCTGTCCGCATCGATAGCTGAACCACTACTCATATCCTTTTTAACCCTCTATCAGAAACCAGGTTTTAACCATATAGCTTCAGGGGCGACTTACTATACAACCCACGCCCTTCTCTACATATCGGCTTCACTGATCAGCGTCACCCTGTATATCAAGTTCATAGACAACGAAAAATCCGGTATAAAAGGTCTTACCCCCATCACTCTCTTTAAAGCTTTTTTAGCAGACTGGATGGAAGACCTAAACAGCCCACTCGAAGACGTGCTCGACAGGATCGGAACCCCTAAAACCATAAAGGTTTCTCTCCTCCGGTTCGCATCGAAAGGAAAGTCCAAAGCGCTGATAGCCGTACCTAGGATTCATCCTGGACCGTTCAAAAACGTGGGCAGCAGCCCCCTACCACACCTATTGGCGGATGCTTTAAGAAAGGAGTTCGGGTGTGTTGCCCTAGTGCCCCACAGCCTTTCAGGCCACGACCTAAACTTAACCTCCAGAGACCAGACAAACAGACTTATAGAACGAGTTCTTCTAGCTACACCTAAACTCAAGGCTTCCAGCGACTTAGCCTCTCCACCACAAAAGGCTAGAGTAGGATGCGCAGAGGCACACTGCCAAGTCTTCGGTAGATGCGCGTTTATAACGCTAACTGTATCTCCTAAAACCATGGAGGATCTCCCTCCAGAACTCGACGACTTCATCGATAGAGAGTCTAGAAAGAGGGGGTTAGACTGCGCTGTCGTGGTAGACGCCCACAACAGCATAGACAAACCTTCAGATGTCAGGTCTTATCTGCCGGAGCTGAAGAAGGCAGCCTTAAAGTCTATGGACCTAGCTTTAAAACTTAGGAAACGCAAGTTTGAGGTAGGATGCTCTAACGTCTACGTCGAGGGTGTAGGGGTCAAGGAAGGCTTAGGCTTAGGCGGGATAAGCGTCCTAGCCGTTAAGGTCGGGAACGACAGGTCTGCTTATATTCTGATCGACGGAAACAACATGCTCAGCGGGTTAAGGGAAAAGATCTTATCGTCTTTAAGCGAATTAGGAGTGAGGGACGGCGAAGTTATGACGACAGATACACATACGGTTAACGGGGTCGTTTTGACTAAGCGTGGATGGCATCCGATCGGAGAAGCGATAGACGATAAGAAACTGATCGAATGTATAAAGAGTGGGGTTAAGCAGGCATTCTCAAACCTTGAGCCAGCCGAGGTTTCGTGGGGGACATGTACGATACCTGATTTGAAGGTTATCGGTGAAGAACAGATCAATTCGCTATGCATAGGCACAGACGAAATGGTAAAGAAGGCTAAAACTTTAGCTTTAACAATATTCCCGACCTTAGGCTTGGTAATCTCCTTAATTATAGCATTCGTTTAGACGAAGCAAGGTTAAGAGGTTTATGCTTTCAACCTTTTCTTCGAGATAGACAGCAGATTTTCATACTCGTAGATTACTCTAGAAACAACGATCGATGCATCTAAGACCTCTCGATCGATGCTGTATACTTCGTCGAAAAGGCTTTTCGTTTCTTCGTTGAAAGAACCATGCGGGAAACCGCCTACGACCACAGCAGGATTCTCCAAACCCTTCAAGCCATCTATAACCTCTCTAATCGTAGATGGAGAACCCTCCGAACTGAAGCCCACAACCTTCGAAGGTGAAATCTCTTCTATGAGGCTTTTAAGGTCTTTATCTTCGATCCATAACAGGGGTTCCCCGCCTGGTGGAACGGACCTTAACTCGAAGAGCTGCTCCATCAACCCGACGAACCTGTTGTAATTTCTGGGCAGCCTTGTATCCGAACGTATGTTTATGACTTTATCGCTTATCGTGTGAACGTAGACCTTGAGTAAACCCTCTCGATTCAACGGTGAACCTAAAGCCTCGAGCAGGGCGAAGTGCACGATGTCTGGCCGACCTCTCTTCTCTGGAGATTCGAGGAGCCCCATAACCTTATGGTGGTAAGACCTATCCAGAATTATGGAGCTAGGATGCACCCCCCTCTTCTTGGAGTGCTTAACGATTAAAGGATGCCCCCAAATCTCCTGGGGAAGTGTCTCGAGAGCCGACTCAGCTAGAATTAAGAATAGCAACCTTTCACTCCCACAAATTAAAATCGGACCATCAATAAATATATTCACCTGTATACCTTGAGGCATTCAACACCATGAAGGAACTGAGAGAAGTCGCTGAACGAAACATAAAGGAACTTTTAGACCTAGCCTTAAAGGTCTTCCATAAAGACCGTGAGTTAGCTGGAAGGTACGTCGATATGGCTTTCAGGATCGCTATGAAAACCAGAACGAGGATCCCAAAAGAGTATAAACGCTTCGTCTGCCGTAAATGCAGAAGTCTTCTAGTTCCCGGAGTGAACTGTAGGGTTAGGCTACAGCCTAAGAGAGAGCCTCACGTCGTCGTTACATGCCTTAACTGTGGTAGGGTAGTTCGATATCTCATCAAACGGAAGCGGAAAAAGAAGTCACCACAAGCAAGTTAACCCAAATAGAGAACTAGAGAAGATAAAAACAAATAAGACGGAAAGACTTTATATTCAAGTCTTAGATTAAAGAGAGATGGTTAACAGTCTAAGAGGAGAAACGATTGCCGACAGTATATGACGTCCCTCCCGAAACTTTAATCGAGAGGCTCTCGAAATACCTAAAGGATAATGTAGATGAGGTTACGCCTCCAGAGTGGGCCTCGCTCGTTAAGACCGGAGTCCACGCTGAGAGACCCCCAGATAATGAAGATTGGTGGTATACACGCTGCGCGTCACTGCTACGGAAGATCTATGTGAAAGGGCCTATAGGAGTTGAGAGACTCCGCGCCTACTACGGTGGGAGGAAAGATAGGGGGGTCAGAAAAGAGAAGGCAGCGAAGGGTAGCGGGGCCATAATAAGGTTAGCTCTCCAGCAGTTAGAGAGAGCGGGCTATGTTGAAAAAGTCAACAAGGAAGGCAGAATCATCACGCCGAAAGGAAGAAGGTTATTAGACCAGTTAGCTACTGAAATATTGAGAGAGCTGGCCAGGAAGATACCTCAGCTATCCAAATATTAGGTGTCTTAGATGAGTGACGAGGAACTTGAAAGGTTACGTAGGAGGCGTCTACTCGAACTTCAGAAGCGCTTGGCAGAGGAGCAGCAGAGAGCCAGAGAGCAGCAGGAGATCGAATCTAGCATTCAAGCCGCTTTACGTAGGATCTTAACCCCCTCTGCTAGGCAGAGGCTAACAAACCTCAAGATGGTTAGGCCTGAATTTACCAGGCAACTTGAAATTCAACTCATCCAGTTAGCCCAGCAAGGTAGAATACCGATCCCTATGGGCGATAAGGAACTTAAAGAACTCCTGCGAAGGATCCATCAGTCTAGAAGGGAGATAAAGATAAGGAGGATTTAACGATGGCTAGAAATAAACCGTTGGCCAAGAAGTTAAGGCTAGTGAGTAGAGGGAAAGAGAGATTACCCGTCCCGACTTGGGTCGTAGCTAAAACTGTGGGAAGAGTAAGAGTTACGCCTAAGAGGAGAAGATGGTGGAGAACAAAGATCAGAGCCTAATCGACATACTTTAAAGGTGAAACTCTATGAGCAATAAAGAAGCCTCGGTAGAAGCGAAGATCCCGGAGAAAGACATAGTTGAAGATAGGATCTATGTTATACCCTTGAGAGACGCTTGGTCTTCCCCAAGAAAGAGGAGGACGCCTAGAGCGATCAGAATCCTAAAAGAGTTCATAACTCGACACATGAAGGCAGATTCTGTGAAGATAGACAATTCCCTCAACGAAGCAATTTGGAGTAAAGGAATCGAGAAGCCTCCTAGAAAGATTAGGGTTCGAGCGATAAAAGATCGGGAGGGAGTCGTAACACTCCTCCTCGCAGAGGGAAAATGATTTTTGAGCATTCAGTTAACTAG